>NZ_RZTC01000047.1:0-24895 GCF_004023165.1 Mesorhizobium sp. M7A.F.Ca.MR.176.00.0.0
CTATACGGGGAGAGGATGCCGGCAGGCAGGTGAGGGGCGGCGCAGACGCTGGCCACTATGAACGGTCGCTGTGACGCAGTAGCATCAACCGGTCTCTGGCACGGGAAACTTACTGCCGAAGCGCGACGGAAATGGCGTCGAGGCCGCCACGCAATTCGGCTTCCGTCGGCCAGCCAAAGCCGACGCGGAAGAAGCGCTTCTCCATCTCGAACCAGTGGCCGGGTCCGACATAGGTGCCGTGGTTTTCCAGCAGGTTCACATAGAACCGGTCGAGGTCGAAGCCGGGTTCGACATTGAGGCGCGGGAAGCCGACGACGCCACCTTCGGGCCTGATCCAGTCGACCAGCGGTTCGCGATCGATCCAGGCCTGGACGATGTCGCGGCGCCCTGCCATTTCGGGCAGCAGCGTCGCCAGGAAAGCGTCCCGGCGCTCGAGCATGCCCCGTGCAATCCCTTCGTCGATGACGCTGCCGCAGATGCCGATCTGCTCCTTGGCGGCGAGGAATTTCTCTTGAAGCTCAGCGTCCCGGGTGATCAGCCAACCGATGCGGATGCCGGGAATGCCGAAGGCCTTGGACAATGACGAGACGCTGATCGCTCTCGGGCTCAGCGAGGCAGCCGTCGGCAGCCGTCGGCCGTAGGAAAGGTCGCGATAGGTCTCGTCGACCAGCAGACGGCAGTTGCTGCTTTCGGCAAGCGCCACCAGCGCATCGAGCTCGGTTCGGCTCATCATCGTGCCGGTCGGGTTGTGCGGGCAGGTGACGCTGATCAGCTTCGTGTCCGGCCGCAGCGCCGCCTTGACGCGTTCGACATCGATGGCGAAGCCTTCCTCGAAGGCCAGGTCGACAAAGCTGATGGCGCAGCCGATCGCCCTTGGGGTTTCGATGTTGGTGGCGTAGTTGGGCCTGATGACGACGAGATGGTCATTGGCCGACAAGAGCGAGGTCGAGATGATGAACAGCGCGCCCGCGGCGCCGGCGGTGACCAGGACATCATCCGGCGAAATGCCGGCACCCTGCGCCGAGATCAGTGCACGCAACTGCTTGTCGCCGCGATGCTCGCCATAGAAAAGCGTGAGATCAGGCAGCGACAGGCCGATGTCGGAGAGCTTCTGGTCGGCGATCGAACTTTCCGAAAGATTGTAGCGGATACGGTCGTAGCCGTATTCTTCCGGCGCTTCTTTCTCGATCACCATCCTGGTGTAGTTCATGGCTCGCTCCCCTAGAGCAGTTCACCGTTTCACGGAAACGGCGACCCGCTCTAACTCCTTGTTTTCACGCAATTCCGGACGGAAAACCGTTTCACAATTTTCCTGGAATTGCTCTAGGAACCCGTCCACCTATCCAAGCCATAAAAATAGGAAGCCTGCCAAGGCGGATTCGCCGGCAGGCTTCTGTTCCAGTCGTCCTAACTGTTGGCTCAGGACTGAATGTTCAGGCCGAGGCCTTGGCCTTCCTGCCCTTGGCGGGTGCCTTCACGGGGGCAGCCTTGCGGCCGAGGCCGATGGATTTCGCCAGCAGCGAACGCGAGGCCGCGTAGTTGGGAGCGACCATCGGATAGTCCGACGGCAAGCCCCATTTGGCGCGATAGGCGTCCGGTGTCAGGCCGAAATGCACGCCCAGGTGACGCTTCAGCGATTTGAACTTCTTGCCGTCTTCGAGGCAGATGATGAAATCGGGTGTCACCGACTTCTTGGGGTTGACCGCCGGGACCAGGGGGGCAGCCACCGGGACCGCAGGCTTGCCGAGCGCGTTTATCGAGGCGCTGACGCTGGCGATGAGGTCGGCCAGGCCGGAGGCGGGCAAGCGGTTCTTCTCGACGTAAGCGGACACGATGTGAGCGGTCAGCTCGAGCAGATCGATGTCTTTACGGGCACTGTTGCTATCGTCGGTCACTCTATTTCTCCGTCTACAGCGAATGACCTGAAAATCGGATTCGACTTCCGGAAAGGATCATGCGCGAAATCAAAATGCTATGGCGTCCTTCGTGCGTCCACGGACGAATGGCGTTGGTGTAGCGCGGAATTCCTAGTCGGCAAATCTGCGTATTGCAACGACTTGATGTCAGGTCACACGTTATTTTGAACAACTATATTAAACAATAACAGTATCAGACTATCAGCGCTTTGTCGCGCCACAAACGAAACCCGCCTTCGAAGGCGCGTGTGTTGTCGCCGCGCCTGGAGTCGGCGGGCAATTCATCGAGCTTGTCGACGTTGCCGCCGCCAATCACGACATAGTCCGGCTGCATGGCGGCACGGAGCCGGTCGACGACGTCGAAGACGTATTTGCGCCATTTCTTCTTGCCGCGCTTTTCCAGGCCGCGTTCGCCGACATAATCCTCGAAACTCTTGCCCTTCCTGTAGGGCAGATGCGCGAGTTCCATCGGTTGGGCGACGTTGTCGGCAATCATCGCCGCACCGAGCCCGGTGCCGAGCCCGAGGAACAGCATGCGCCCGCCCTCGTAGCTGCCGATGGCCTGCATCAGCGCGTCATTGACCACTTTCACCGGTTTGCCGAACGCGCCCGCAAAGTCGAATCCAGCCCAGCCCTTGCCGAGATTGGCGGGGTCGGCGAGCGGCCTGTTGTGATTGACCGGGCCGGGATAGCCCATCGAGACGACGTCGTAGGACAGGCCTTGGGCGAGCTTATTGACCACCTCGATCATCTGCTGCGGCGTCAGGTCCGGTCCGGAGTCGGCGCGGCGCACCTCGCCGCCGGCGCTGGCGAGGATCTTGACGTGCGAGCCGCCGATGTCGATCGTGAGCACGATCTTTTCAGTATCCGGCTTCCCGGTGCCCGATGCCGGTTGCTTTACTGCCTTGGCCATCGTGTGGTCCTCTCACTTCACCGGATCGATCCAGCCATTGGGCGGCCCGAACCCGGCCATGACGTCCGCGGGTCCCCATGTGAGCGGCTCGTAGAGATGCGGCGGCGTGGTGTCGCCAAGCACCGGGCCGACGATGCGCCAGGCCAGTTCGCTGGCGTCCTGGCGGGTGAACAACTGCCCGTTGCCGTTCATGGCGTCGCCGATCAAGCGCTCATAGGGCGGCATGTCGCCCTTTGAGTCGTCGAGCGCCGTCAGTTCGACCTGCTCGCCGATCATGTCGTCGCCCGGCGCCTTGCGCTGTGCTCCGATGGCGATCACCACCTGTGGGTCGATGCGGAAGCGGACGTAGTTCTGGTCGGCGGGCTTGATCGGATCGAAGACATCGAGCGGCGGCCGCTTCAGCCGCACCACCACTTCGGTGACATGCACCGGCATGTTCTTGCCGGCGCGGATGAAGAACGGCACGTCCTGCCAGCGCCAGGTGTCGACGAAGAAACGCACCGCCGCGAAGGTCTCGACGGGCGAGTTCGGCGCCACGCCCGGTTCGGCGAGATAGCCGGTGAACTGGCCACGCACGACATCGTCTTTTGTCAGCGTCCTGATCGCGCGCAGCACCTGCACCTTCTCATCGATCAGGTCGTCGGCGGAACGGCCGACAGGCGGCTCCATGGCAAGCAGCAAAAGGATGTTGAGCAGATGGTTCTCGATGACGTCCCTGATGCAGCCGACATCGTCATAGAAGCGGCCACGTCCCTCGACGCCGAAATCCTCGGCCATGGTGATCTGCACGCTTTCGACGTAGTTGCGGTTCCAGATCGGCTCGAGCAGCGAATTGGCGAAGCGGAAATAGAGCAGGTTCTGGATCGCTTCCTTGCCCAGGTAATGGTCGATGCGGAAGATCGACTGTTCGTCGAACACCAGATGCAGGACCCGGTTCAGCCAGCGCGCCGATTGCAGATCGTGACCGAAGGGCTTTTCCACCATCAGCCGCGCGCCATGCGCCGTGCCTGATTGCTCCAGCCCCTGGACGACGGTCTCGAACATGGTCGGCGGCACCGCCATGTAGTGCAGCGGCCGCTGTGCGGTGCCGAGCGCGCTCTTCAGTTTCTCGAACGTCGCTCCGTCACGGTAGTCGCCGCTGACGTAGCGCAGCAGCGAGGCGAATTTGGCGAACGCTTTCTCGTCGATCTTGCCGAGCGCATTGACGATGCCATCGCGGGCGCGCGCCTGCAACTGCTTGAGGTCCCAGGCGTCGAAGGCGACGCCGATCACCGGCTCGGTGAGCGTGCCCTTGGCGACCATTTGGTAAAGGGCTGGAAATATCTTCTTGTGGGCGAGGTCGCCGGTGGCCCCGAAGAGCACCAGCGTGTCGGACCGTTCCTGGCTCATGCGCGTGTCTCTCCCAGTGTCCTCACTTGCCGGCCTTCGGCTTCTCGACATGGCCGCCAAAGGCATAGCGCATGGCGGAGAGCAGCTTGTCGGCGAATTCGGATTCGCCCTGCGAGGAGAAGCGGTCGAACAGTGCCGAGGACAGCACCGGAGCCGGCACGCCGGTGTCGATCGCCGCCTTCAGCGTCCAGCGCCCTTCGCCGGAATCCGAAACGCGGCCGCCGAAATTCACCAGGCCCGGATCGCTTTTCAACGCGCCGGCCGTCAGGTCGAGCAGCCAGGAGCCGATAACGCTGCCATGCCGCCAGACCTCGGCCACCTGGGGAAGGTCGATGTCGAACTGGTAGTATTGCGGGTTTTCCAGCGGACTGGTCTCGGCGTCCGCCGTCCGTTGCCGCTTGCCGGCATTGGCCGACTTCAGGATGTTCATGCCTTCGGCATAGGCGGCCATGACGCCATATTCGATGCCGTTGTGCACCATCTTGACGAAGTGGCCGGCACCGCTGGGTCCGCAATGCAGATAGCCGAAGGGCGCGGTCCCGGCATCCCCAGGCGGATTGGAGCCGGCATCGGCGCCCGGTGCCAGCGTGGCGAAGATCGAATCGAGGTGCTGCACCGCCACGTCGGGACCGCCGATCATCAGGCAGTAGCCACGCTCCAGGCCCCAGACGCCGCCGCTGGTGCCGACATCGACAAGATGGATACCCTTGCCGGCCAGCTTCGCGGCCTGGTCGACGGCGTCGTGGTAGTAGGAATTGCCGCCGTCGATGACGATGTCGCCGGGTTCCATCAGGGCCGCCACCTGGTCGATGATCCTGCCGGTGATCGCCGCCGGCAGCATCAGCCACACGCAGCGCGGCTTGGCCAGCTTGCCGACGAATTCTTCCATCGAGGCCGCCCCTGACGCGCCGTCGGCCACCAGGGCGGCGACGCTGGCCGGGTTGATGTCGTAGACGACGCATTCGTGGCCGTCGCGCATCAGGCGCCGGACCATGTTGGCGCCCATCCGGCCCAGTCCCATCATTCCGATCTGCATGGTTTCGTCCCTGTTTTCTAAGAGATTTGCGGGGTTATCGAGGGAAGGTCTACTGGCTGTGATCTACTGGCGATCTTGGTCGCCCGATATGACGGAGAAGTCGACATTCTCCCAATCGCCGGTCGCGGGCCAGAAAAAAGTGAAGAGCAGCGTGCTTCCCTCGGGGAGGCTTGCCGCGGGCAGATCGGCAAGATGGATGCCGAAGGCGTTCTCCACCGTATGGCTGTCGTGGGCGGTCGCCCAGTTGTCGGTGCTCCAGTGGACTGTAGCCGGGTCCAACAATTCGACGCGCAACGTCTTGCCCTCCGGCATGGTGCGGATCTTGTTGTTGAACCGCCATGTCCTGAACGGCGATACGGTCTTGTCCTCGATATAGCGCTTGACGCCTTGCGGCGGCATGTCGAAGACCGCGCCGTCGCGCAGCGAGCGCAGCAGCTTGATATGCTCCGAATGCGCCCAGACCAGCGGCATGGCGCTGCCCGAGGGTCGGCCATGCAGCAGTTCGCGCTCCGGCAGATCGGCGCCGTCCCAGACCTGCTCCGGCAACAGGCCGCCCGGTCCGGCCGAGCCTTCCAGTGCTGCCAGCAGGCTGGCTGCCTTTTCCTCGTGTCCAGCCGCCAGCTCATAGTGGGCGCGTTCGCCGGCCAGCAGCGGCCAGGGGCGACCCTGGCCGGTGCCATCGAAAGGCGCGCCATCTTCATGCTCGCCGTAGCCATCGCCGTTGTAGCGATACCAGAGCGGCCCTTGCGGCAGATCGCAGCGCAATTGCGCGTCGATGACCTTGACCGTGTCTGTCATGCGCGGATCGTCGGCCGCCCGCAGACCGAAGCGGACAAGTGCCAGCGCATCCGGGCTGACGATCTCCTTGGCGGGCCGATCCGTGTCGCCGGGCGGCCGGTTCTTGATCGGGACATAGCCGTCCTTCGGCGAACCGGCCTCGGCGCTGTCGGGTGGTGCTATGCGGACATAGTAGCCTTCGACGCCGACTTGACTGCAGATCGCCGTGCCGGTGACGTAGGTCCAGCGCTCGACCTGGTCGTTCCAGACGTCTGATGTCTCGCGCAGATAGGTCGCGGCGTCTGTCTTGCCGCAAGCGTCGAGCAGGTCTGCCGCGGCAAGCAGTGCGGCGATTTCGACGGCGAGCGTGAACGGGCTGTAGCCGGCATCCTCTTCCCAGCGGTCCTCGCCGGTGACGGGTCCGTTGCGCACGACATAGCCGGCGGCGCGCTCGATCATCGGCAGGAAGGTCATGAGCCTGGCGCGCGGCAAATGGCCGGCGCGGCGCAAAGCATCGGCCAGCAGCAGCGGAAAGGCGCATTCGTCCATCTGGATGCCGGGCCAATAGGCCGATCCGTCGAGCCAGGCGTTCTGCGGCCAATGGCCGTCCGGCTGCTGGATGGAGCTGAGGTAATCGAGGATTTGCAGGGCCGAGGCAGCATCGCCGGCAGCAAGAAAGCCGCCCGCCGTCTCGACCAGATCGCGCGGCCAGACCAGATGATAGCCGCCGAGGTCGTCGTCACCCTTGTTGAAGCCCCACGGGATCGACAGGCTGGCGACCGCGGCGCCTGGTGTCGCGATCGACCGGTGCGTCGCCAGTACCGCGGTGCTGGTGCGATAGCTGTTGATACCCGATGGTGCCGTGTGTCGATCTAGCGGCAGCAGGCCAGTCTGCCATTGGCGCCAGTTCTGGAGGTAGGATTTCGCTGCGGGTTCAAAACCCTGCTTCAGGCTGGCGAAAGCATGTTCCGCGGCCTCGTCCGATGTCGCGCCGAACCCAAGCGCCAGCAAGGCCTTGGTCTCTGTGGCGGAAAAGCCGATCTCGCCCGTCAGCGCAACATTGCCGTCCTCGGCCCGCTGGTACGCAGCGTCGAGCTCACCTGTATTGTGGAGTTGCTGCCAACCGTCGGAAAAGCCGACATAGCCGGCCGAACCGGTTCGCCAGGGCAGCGACGAGGCCAGCGCCAGGCAAGAGCCGCGCCCCGAGGCGAACAGCATGGGCTTTCCCTCGTGCTCGCCGACCCAGGCGGTGTTGCCCATGCCGGCATTGACCAGATGCGGTGCCAGAAGCGCGTAGACGCGGTAGCCACCGGGCACCCCTTTCAGCGCCGTGAAGGTGATTTCCTGCAGCAGAGCCGGGCGCGCCGGGTCGGCGAGGATGCGCTTTTCGATCCGCCAGGCGCCGTCGCTCGCCGTGTTGACCAGCCTGTAGGCGGGCACGCCGTCCTCGAACGGTTCGATCGTATGCACGGCATCGCGTTTCTCTTCCGAAAAATAGCCGCCGGGACCGGTGACGATCAAGCCGAGGTCGCGGGTGCAGGCGCTGTCGACGCGCGGATAGTAGACTTCGTTGAGGATGCCGTGGCTGATCGTAAACCAAATCCGGCCGGCCGGCGAAAGCGACGTTCCAACGCCACTCTTGGCGCTTGATGTCCAGCGCGCCGGGATCCCCGGGGCGCCCGGAGCAACGTTTTGCGTCACTGGCATTCTGTTTCGGTCTCCTGGCCTCCTCCCTAGACCAGGACGCGAACCCTTTACAATCATTGCACCGCAAGTTGATCGGCCGGTCCAACGGCAGGGCAACGAACTCGGGCTGACGGGTTTCTTCGGAGCCTTCGCCCGCCATTGGCTGACGGAGCATCAAGCGAACAACCCGCCTGTGCGGCGGGTCACTGGCGCAAATCAGCACCACGGACAAAAATGTACCATAGCTGAGGTCACCGAGTCAAGAAAAAATTCCTATAGTCAACGGCGCCGTCGTTGACAGCGGCGGCGGCATGCGTCCACTATTTCGCGGCACGGGAGGATCGTGAAAGCAATGGCGGAAGTGTCCCTGGTCCTGATCGACCGGCTGCTGGCGATATCGCGGGCGCTTGCCGGCCATATCGATCCCGGCACGGCGTTCCGCGCGACCGCCATCGAGATCGGCACGCTCATCCCGCACGACCATATCGATCTGGCTGTGCTGTCTCACGATGGGCGCATGCATGCCTGCTACGAAGCCGGTTTCCACACCAGTTGGAGCGAGCTCGCCCAGCATCCGGTGGAAGGCAGTCCGATTCGCTTCGTGTTGTGGGGCAAGACGCCTTACCTGTTGTCGGACAACGCGCTTGTCGACGACCGTTTTCATTTTGCCGGCGCTTTCGACGAGCCGATTTTCGCGGCCAAGCTGCGCAGCCGCATCATCGTGCCGCTCAGGGCGCGCGGTAGCGTCATCGGCGCGCTCAACATCAGCCGGCACGAAATCGGCTGCTACACGCTTGCCGATGTCGCGGTTGCCCAGCAATGCGCCGATCTGATCGCGCCCTATATCTTCGCGCTGATCCAGACCGAGGAGGCGCGCCGCGCCATGCTGGCCGAAAGCGACGCGCGCAACCGCGTCGAACTGCTGCGCGTCGGCGCCTCGCAATTGACCGAGGGCATGGAGCGCGAACGCCGCCGCATGGCCATGGACCTGCACGACCAGACGCTTGCCGATCTCGCCCGCATCGCCCGCCAGCTTTCGGCCCTTCGCGGCCAGGGCGTGGCGCGGGCCGCGCAGCTTGCCGACCTCGAGCAGGAGGTCGCCGGCTGCCTGACGGAACTGCGCCACATCGTCGACGCCATGCGGCCGAGCGTGCTCGAACTGTTCGGACTGCGCGATGCGGTCGAAGCACATCTCAACCGCAGTGTCAGCAAGGCCAAGCCGCCGATCGCCGTGCGCATCGCCGACACCAGCGACGGGGGCGCCGACAGCCTGGCCGAGCCAGTGCGGACCGCGCTCTACCGGATCGTGCAGGAAGCGATCAACAATGCCGTTCGCCATGCCGCGCCGCACCGCATCGACGTGCTGCTGGCGTCGACCGCGAGCGTGCTGCGGGTGATCGTGACGGATGACGGCCAGGGCTGCGGCGCCGTCGACCCGGCCGCGTATGGCGGCATCGGCCATATGCACACGCGGGCAGCCCTTATCGGGGCGCGGCTGCGTATCGGCCAGGCCGGCCGCAAGAACGGCGGCACCCGTGTCGTCGTCGAGATCGACCGCCAGCCGTCGCGAGAATTGGCGGCGGCTGCAGCGGTGCCTGGCGAGTTCGCCGTATCGGAGGCCATGTGATGCTTGTGATGATCGCCGAGAATGACGGGCTGCACCGTAGCTTCGCGCGGCGAACGGTGGAGCAGCTGTGGCCCGGCGACGTCGAGGTGATCGAAGCGAGCGACGGCGAGGACGCCATCAACCTGGCGGCCGAACGCGAGCCACTGCATGTCGTGCTCGATTTGCAGATGCCCAAGGCGACGGGAATCGAAGTTGCCAAGGCGATCTGGAACCGTCGCGCCGGCACGCACATCCTGTTCTGGTCGAATTTCGCCGACGAAGCCTATGTGCGCGGCGTGGCGCGCATCGTGCCGCCCGGTTCGGTCTACGGCTATGTGCTCAAATCGGCGACGGAGGAGGGCATGCGGTCCGCGCTGCGCGGGGTTTTCCGCGAAGGCCACTGCATCATCGACCGCGAAATCCGCGGCATCCAGCACCGCGTGCAGGACAAGTTCGAGGGCATCACCGACGGCGAATATGAGAGCCTGATCGACATCGCGCTCGGCCTGACCGACCGGGCGATCGCGGCGCGGCGCGGCCTGTCGATCCGTGGTGCGCAGAGCCGCATCAAGCACTGCTACGACAAGCTCGGCATCGTGCCGGCGGAGGACGGCGCCGGCGATGCTTCCGTGTTCAACTCGCGGACACGGGCGATCTATCTCGCCATGGCGCGTGGCCTGATCAACATCGACGCACTGCGCCGCGAACAGGACCGGCTCGATGCCTGGCTGGCGGAGCACTGAAACAGCGGCGGCCACGCCCCGGAACTTCGGAAGGTCAGGCGCATTGCTAGTGAACGCCAACTCAATGCCTGCGGACCCGAAGTGCGACCCTCAATCACAGATTCATGGCATCTGGTGCGTGAAAGCATAGTCGGCTTCATCAACGACAATGCGCTTAGCCATGGTGCTGCGATGGCTTTCTATGCCACCACTTCGCTGGCGCCGATCTTGCTGATCGTGGTTGCGATTGCTGGTCTCGTCTTCGGCCACGATGCCGCACAATTGGCCTTGTCCGCGCAGATATCAGGGCTGATGGGACCGGAAAGCGCCGATCTCCTGAAGACTGCGCTGGAAAGTGCATCCGGCAGCCTGTACGGCACCTCGGCCGCGATCATAGGGCTGGTCACATTGCTGGTGTCCGCGTCTGGTGTCTTCGGCGAGATGCAGCAATCGTTGAACACGATCTGGAAGATCGAACCGCAAGGCAATTCCCTGTCGCGTCTGGTGCGGGCGCGGGCCGCCAGTCTGGGGTTGGTGGCCGCACTCGGGTTCCTGTTGCTGGTCTCTCTCATCGCAAGCACTGCGATTTCGGCACTGGGCGATTTCATCAACGCCTATCTGCCGTTCGGAACGATCATACTCAGCGGGATCAACGGCGTCGTTTCGTTTGCACTTATCTCGGTGATGTTTGCCGCCATCTACAAAGTTTTACCCGATCGAACCCTGGAATGGCGCGATGTGGCAATTGGCGCTGTCGGGACCGCGGCCCTGTTCACACTGGGGAAATCGCTTATCGGCTGGTATATCGGCACCAGCGCGATTGCGTCTTCGTATGGCGCCGCTGGCGGCCTGCTCGTCATATTGCTCTGGGTTTACTACTCGTCGGAAATTTTCCTCCTCGGCGCCGAGTTCACGCGCGCCTATTCCGTTCGGCACGGCAGCCGGTCCGACCTGGGCACCTTGGTTGACAGGTCTTTACCCGCGCAGCACGACTGAGCTCGAGCACGGCAGGAGTCCAACTCTGCCGGCGTGCGCGAGCGCAGCCCTGACCGCTTTTGCAGCGTGTTCGCCGGCCCTGATCTGACGTCGTCGCTATCCCGTGCTCGATAGGCACGGCCGACTGTGCAAACGCACAGTCGGCCGTGCGCTTTGACCCGTATCGGCTCGTCGGCACCGCGCCTACGCTCTGCCCCAACAAGAAGCCTATATCGGGAAGCGCTCATGCCATTTGTCACCATGCGGAGTAGCACGGCTGTTCGCGCCGGGAGCCGATGATGTCGGTGTCGGCGCGTGCGCGCCATTCCGGCTTCGACGATGTCGTCGGCGATGCGACCATTGAGACGGTGGCGAGCGGCTTCGGCTTCCTCGAAGGGCCGGTCTGGCACCCCTATGAGAAATGGCTGGTCTTCTCCGACATTCCGGAAAGTCGGATCTATCGCCGCAGTGCCGAAGGCGAGATCGAGCTGTTCCGCGCGCCGAGCCACAAGGCCAATGGCAACACGCTGGACCGCCAGGGGCGGCTGGTCACCTGCGAGCACGCAACAAGCCGGGTGACCCGCGCCGAGCCCAACGGCGGCGCGACGGTGCTTGCCACGCACCATCAGGGCAAGCAGCTCAACAGCCCGAACGACATCGTCGTTGCCACCGGCGGATCGATCTACTTCACCGATCCGGGCTATGGCCGGAGGGAATTCTATGGCGTGCCACGGCCACAGGACCTGCCGTTCCAAGGCGTCTACCGCATCGATGGCGACGGCGCCCGGCTGACATTGCTGGCCGACGATTTCGGGCAGCCGAACGGGCTTTGCTTTTCGCTGGACGAGTCGCGGCTGTTCATCAACGACACCGAACGCGGGCATATCAGGGTGTTCGGCGTCGAAGCCAATGGCGACCTCGATGGCGGCGCGGTGTGGGCAGTGACCGAGGGCGAGGGGCCGGGGGCGCCCGACGGCATGAAGATCGACAGCCGCGGCAATCTTTACTGCACCGGACCCGGCGGCATCCACATTTTCGACGCGTCGGGCGCCATTCTTGGCGTCATCCGGACACCTGAAGATTGCGCGAATTTCACCTTCGGTGACGACGATTTGCAAAGCCTCTACATCACCGCGTCGACGTCGCTGTACCGGCTCAGGGTGCGCGTGCCGGGATTGAGACTGTTTTGAGCTCGCGACAATCCGTGCTCAAATCAGAGTTGGGAGTGAGGCCGGGGTCAAAGCCGGTGGGAATGCAGCAGTCAACACATCTGGGAGGATAACGACATGAAGAAACTGTTCGTTCTGGGAGCCTTGGCGGCAATGCTCGCCTCGGGCACGGCGCTGGCCGACACCAGCGGCAAGAAGATTGCCTTTTCCAACAATTATGCCGGCAATTCCTGGCGGCAGGCGATGCTCGACAGCTATGGCATCGTCACCAAGAAGGCGGTCGCCGACAAGATCGTCGGCGCGGCCGACATCTTCACCACCGCCGACAAGGAGGTGCCGACGCAGGCAGCACAGGTGCAGAACCTGATCCTGCAGGGCTATGACGCGATCGTCATCAACGCGGCCTCGCCGGATGCACTCAACGGCGCCATCAAACAGGCCTGCGATGCCGGCATCGTCGTCGTCTCCTTCGACGGCACCGTGACCGAACCTTGCGCCTACCGTGTCGTCGTCGACTTCAAGGACATGGGCAAGCAGGAAATCGAGCAGATGGCCAAGTTCCAGCCCAAGGGCGGCAATCTTCTGGAAATCCGTGGGCTTGCCGGGACCTCGATCGACGATGCCATCCATGCCGGCATCCTCGAAGGCGTCGCCGCCCATCCCGAGTTCAAGATCGTCGGTTCGGTGACCGGCGACTGGGACCAGACGACGGCGCAGAAGGCGGTTGCGACCATCCTGCCGTCGCTGCCCGACATCGTAGGCGTCGTCGACCAGGGCGGTGACGGTTACGGGGCGGCCCAGGCCTTCGCCGCCGCCGGCAAGCCGCGCCCGACCATCATCATGGGCAACCGCCAGGACGAGCTGCAGTGGTGGAAGGAGCAGAAGGACAAGGACGGCTACCAGACCTGGTCGGCTTCGATCGCGCCCGGCGTGTCGTCGCTCGCCTTCTGGGTGGCGCAGCAGGTGCTCGACGGCCGCACCGACATTCCGCACGATCTGCTGGTGCCGTATCTGGCCTTCACACAGGACGATTTCGAGGCCGAGCTGCCGAAGATCCCCAAGGGCGGCGTCGCCAGCCACGAATACACGCAGGAAGACGCGATCGCGGCCATCAAAGCCAACATCAAGTGAGCCTTGAACAAGCGTTGCCCTCCGGATCATCGAGCGGATATCGTTGAGCATGCCTGAAGGGAACGCTGACATCATCAGACTGAACGGCGCCGAAAAGCATTTCGGCGCCGTTCGCGCACTGGGCGGCGTGGATTTCCATGTCGGCCCCGGCGAATGCGTTGGTCTCGTCGGCCACAATGGCGCCGGCAAATCGACGCTGATGCACATGGTGGCGGGCACGCTGGTGCCCGACAGTGGGCAGATCGGCGTGCATGGCGACACCGAGGACAACTACTCGGTGTCGCGCGCGCAGCAACTCGGCATACGCTGCGTCTTCCAGGAACTGTCGCTGTGCCCCAATCTCAGCGTCGCCGAGAACACGCGCATCAACCACGCGTCGCTGCGCGGCTTCGGCTGGCGGCGCAAGGCGGCGGATCTGATCGCCGCCAAGCTCGACGAGATCTTTCCGGGCCACAGCATTTCGGCGTCCGATATTGTCGGCGACCTGTCGATCGGCCGGCGCCAGATGGTGGAAGTGGCGCGCGCCTTCACCGTCACTCAGGATCGGCTCGACCTCGTCATCCTCGACGAGCCGACATCGTCGCTCGATGCGCATACGGCGGGCCAGCTGCTGGCCTTCGTCCGCCGCTTCGTTGCCGGCGGCAAAAGCTGCATCCTGATCTCGCATGTGCTGGGTGAGGTGCTGCGCAACGCCGATCGCATCGTGGTGATGCGCGACGGCAAGGTGGTTGTCGCCGACGCCGCCAGCGCCTTCGACCGCGACCGGCTGGTGACGGCGATGGGCGGAGCGGAAGCGCGCCAGAAGATCGCGGCGCAAATCGCTGCCGCCAAGCCCGGCGCCAGTCCGCTACGGGTCCGGGCGCGGCCCGCCGCGCAGAAGGACGGCACCGACCTTGTCGCCTGCGCCGGGGAGATCATCGGCCTTGCCGGTCTGGCGGGACACGGCCAGACCGACCTGCTGCTGGCGATCTTTAGCGCGGCATCGCGCGCCAAGGCAGGCATCGAGGTGACGGCGCCGGTGGCGCTGGTCGCCGGCGACCGCCAGTCGGACGGCATTTTTCCGCAATGGTCGATCGCGCAGAATATCGGCATCCGCTCGCTGCCGCGGCTGCGCAGCGGGCTGCTGATCTCGCCGCAGCGCGAGGCCGAACTCGCTGCACTATGGCAGAAGAAGATCGGCATCCGCACGCCCGATATGAACAACAACATCTTCTCGCTGTCGGGCGGCAACCAGCAGAAGGCGCTGTTTGCCCGCGCGCTCGGCTCGGACGCGCAGATCGTGCTGATGGACGACCCGATGCGCGGCGTCGATATCGGCACTAAGCTGGAGGTCTATGACCTCGTGCGCGAAGAGGCTGCCCGAGGCCGC
Organism: Mesorhizobium sp. M7A.F.Ca.MR.176.00.0.0; assembly: GCF_004023165.1. Taxonomy (NCBI): domain Bacteria; kingdom Pseudomonadati; phylum Pseudomonadota; class Alphaproteobacteria; order Hyphomicrobiales; family Phyllobacteriaceae; genus Mesorhizobium; species Mesorhizobium sp. M7A.F.Ca.MR.176.00.0.0. Next base: position 14,690 of record NZ_RZTC01000047.1, read on the forward strand.
ACCTTCCTCTGGTACACCACGGAAACCGAAGAGCTCGACAATTGCGATCACATCTATGTCTTCAAGAACGGCCGCATCGTCGCCAATCTGCGCCGCGACGAGTTGACCGAAGAGAAGATCATCCAGTCCTCCTTCGGCGATGCGGCCTGAGATGACGGCCGCCAGCCTCGACACCGCCGCCAGGACGTCCGCCGAGCGAGGCGCACTGGCCCGGGCCCGTCTGTTGCGCGGGCTGCTGCCGGCGCTGTCGCTGGCGCTGGTGCTGCTCGCCATCGCCTGGCTCAACCCGCGCGCCATCAGCTATTTCGGCTTCAGCCTGATGCTCAATTTGGCGATCCCGATCGCGTTGGCGACCATCGCGCAGATGTTCGTTATCGCCGGAAACGAGCTCGACCTGTCGATCGGCACCTTCGTCGGCTTCGTCGGCTGCGTCACGGCGACCTGGCTGAAGGACGCGCCGCTCATCGGTGCCGTCATCCTGCTTGGATCGATCGGCGTATATGCGCTGCTCGGCGCGCTGATCCATCTGCGCAATCTGCCGTCCATCGTGGTGACGCTCGGCATGAGTTTCGTCTGGCAGGGGCTGGCGATTCTCGTCCTGCCCAAACCGGGCGGCAAGGCGCCGGACTGGCTGCTTGGGCTGATGGCGTTCAAGCCGCCCTTCATTCCGTTCCCGATCATCGCCGCGCTGCTGATCGGCGTCATCGTTCATTTCGGCCTGATGCGCACTTCCTATGGCGTGATCCTGCGCGGCTCCGGCGGCAATCCGGCGGCACTCGGCCGCGCCGGCTGGTCGCTGCTCAAGACCAAGATCGTGCTGTTTGCGCTGGCCGGTCTGTTCGGCGTGCTGTCCGGAATGGCGCTGATCGGCATCACCACCTCGGCCGACGCCAATATCGGCAATGGCTACACGCTGCTGGCCATCGCCGGCGTCATCCTCGGCGGCGGCGAATTCGTCGGCGGCCGGGTGTCGCCGATAGGTGCTGTGATCGGCGCGCTGACGCTGGCGCTGGCGGCCTCGCCGCTGCTCACCTTCATGCACATTCCACCCGATTGGCAGGTTGCCGCCAACGGCGCCATCCTCATCATCGTGCTGGCGGCGCGGGTGCTGATCAGCCGCAAGGAGAGGTGAGCGATGACATCGGTGAAATCGCTGCTCGCCAAACCCTGGATCTGGTCGTTCATTGGCGCGCTTCTGGTGTGGCTGGCGACGATCGCCTTCACCGGCGGTTATGGCGCCGGCGGCATGGTGACGGCGGCCCTGTCGCTGGCGGTGTTCACCGTCATTGTCGGCGTCGGCCAGATGTTCGTCATCACACTCGGCCCGGGCAATGTCGACCTGTCGCTGCCGGCCAATATCGGCCTTGCCAGCGCCGTCGCGATGAAAGTGATGGACGGCAATGATTCCATGATCGCGGTCGGGCTGCTGGCGGCGCTTGCCTGCGGGGCGGCGATCGGCGCCGCCAACTACCTGCTGATCTGGGCGCTGCGCATCCCGCCGATCATAGCCACTTTGTCGGCCAGCTTCATCATCCAGTCGATCGACATCAGCTACGGACGCGGCCTGCAGATCAAGCCGCCGCCGGGCTTCGCCGATTTCGCCAACTGGCAGATACTCGGCATTCCGGTGCTGGCGATCCTCACCGTACTGTTCACCATCGGTGCGGCGGTCGCCCTGCAGCGCATGATCTATGGCCGCTCGGTGCTGGCGATCGGCCAGAATATCCGCGCCGCCTGGCTCGCCGGCGTCAATGTCGGCCGCATCCGCTTCCTCACCTACACGCTGTCGGGCGCGCTCGGCGGCATCGACGGCGCGCTGCTCGCCGGCTATTTCCGCGGCGCCAATGTCGATATCGGCAATGAATATTTGCTGGCCTCGATCGCCGTCGTCGTCATCGGCGGCACGTCGGTGGCCGGCGGCAAGGCCAATGTGCCCGGGGTCTGGGGCGCGGCGCTGTTCCTGGTGCTGCTTTTGACCATGCTCAACACGTTTGGGGTGAGTGCCGGCGTAAGGCTGCTGCTGACGGGGCTGATCATTGTCGGGGTGATCACGGCGGCGGGCGGGCAGAAGGCGCCGCGGTAGGCTCCGCCTTCGTCGTCCCAGGCCTGTAATCATTGTGCCAGGCCGACATCCGGTTCCCTTCGACGTCATGGCGCTGTAAATCCCGTTTGCGGCCACGGCCGCTGAATAGCGCTGGGAGGTTTGCGTGTCCGATTTCGTGAAGGTCAGCCGTGACGGCGACGTCGCCGTCGTCACTATCGACAACCCGCCGGTCAACGCGCTGAGTTTTCATGTTCGCGAACCGCTGATGCAGGCGCTGGTTGAGTTGCGCGACGATGCTTCGGTTGCCGCCATCGTCATTGCATGCGCCGGCCGGACCTTTGTCGCCGGCGCCGACATCACCGAATTCGGCAAGCCGATGCAGCAGCCCGAACTGCGCGCCATCGTGGCTGTGCTGGAGACCATCGCCAAGCCGACGGTGGCCGCCATCCACGGCACCGCGCTCGGCGGCGGGCTGGAGCTGGCGCTGGGCTGCCATTTCCGCGTCGCCGATGCCGGCGCCAAGCTCGGCCTGCCGGAGGTGAAGCTCGGCCTGCTGCCGGGGGGCGGCGGCACGGTGCGGCTGCCGCGCCTGGTCGGCGCGGTGAAGGCGCTCAGGATGATCGTCTCCGGTACGCCGATCGGTGCGACCGAGGCGCATGCCGCCGGTCTCGTCGATGCCGTCTTCGAAGGCGATCTGACGACGCATGCCGTGAACTTCGCCAGGGAAATTGCCCGCAAGGGTGGCCCCTTCACGCCAGTGCGTGATCGCGATGGGCTCAAGGAGACCGACCTCGCGGCTTTCGACGCCGAGGCTGCGGACCTCGCCAGGAAGGCGCGCGGGCTCGAGGCGCCGATCGCCTGTGCGCTGTCGGTGCGCAATGCCGTCACGCTGCCCTTCGATGCGGCGCTGGCGGCGGAACGTGCGTTGTTCGTGAAACTGGTCGGCAGCGACCAGTCGCGGGCGCAGCGGCATTTGTTCTTCGCCGAACGTGAGGCGGCAAAGGTTTCGGGAAAAGACATCGTCAAGCGCAGGATTGCCCGCGTCGGCGTCATCGGCGCCGGCACGATGGGCGGCGGCATCGCCATGGCCTTCGCCAATGGCGGCTATCCCGTGACCTTGCTGGAAACCAGCCATGAGGCATTGCAGCGCGGCTTGGCGACGATCGACAGAAACTACTCGGTGTCCGTCACGCGCGGTTCGCTAAGCGAAGTCGCCAAGCGCGAGCGGCTCGCCCAGTTCAAGGGCTCCACCGATTATGCCGATCTCGCCGATTGCGACCTGATCGTAGAGGCGGTGTTCGAGGACATGGCGGTCAAGAAGGAGGTGTTCGGCAAGCTCGAAGCGGTGGCCAAACCGGGCGCGATCCTCGCCACCAACACCTCCTATCTCGACATCAACGAAATCGCCGCCTCGACCTCGCGGCCGCAGGACGTGCTTGGCCTGCATTTCTTCTCGCCGGCCAATGTCATGAAGCTCCTGGAGATCGTGCGCGCCGACAAGACCGCGCCCGATGCGCTGGCGACCGTCGTCGACCTGGCGCGGCGGATCGGCAAGGTGGCCGTTGTCGTCGGCGTCTGCCACGGCTTCGTCGGCAACCGCATGCTGGCCGCGCGCGGCTCGGAATCGGAAGCGCTTCTTCTGGAAGGCGCGACGCCCAGCCAGATCGACCAGGTCTTCACCGATTTCGGCTGGCCGATGGGGCCTTTCCAGATGGGCGATCTCGCCGGTCTCGACATCGGCTGGCGCAACCGCAAGGCGCGTGGCTTGTCGGCCGTGATCGCCGACACGCTGTGCGAGCAAGGACGTTTCGGCCAGAAGACCGGCCGGGGTTTCTACCTTTACGAGGCTGGCGCGCGTACACCAGTGCCGGATCCCGAGGTTGAAGCGCTGATCTGCGACAAGGCCGCGGAGAAGGGCATCGCGCCGCGCGCGATCAGTGCGGAGGAAATCATCGAGCGCACGCTCTATCCCCTGGTCAACGAGGGCGCCAAGATCCTTGAGGAAGGCATAGCGGCCCGTGCGTCCGACATCGATGTCGTCTGGGTCAATGGCTACGGCTTTCCCATCGGCAAGGGCGGGCCGATGTTCTGGGCTGGCCTCGAAGGCCCGGCCAGGATCATCGAGCGGCTCGAGTACTGGCATCAACGGACAGGCAAGGACGTGTTCAAGCCGGCGCCGTTGCTGATGCGGATGGCCGAGACCGGATCGTGGAACGGCGACGCGATAGCCTGATCAAACGTCATGGGCAAGCCACCCAATTGTCGAGGTCTGCGCTGCCCCTCATCACCCTGCCGGGCGTTCGTTGTTCGAAAAGCCAAGCAGTTGGCTTTTCGTCCGCTGCGCGGACCACGCCTCGACTCCCCGTATAGTGACGGGGAGAAGGGGCTCGCGGTAACCTCGTCGCCTGTCTTGCAACGTTGGAGATTGGCGAAACCGGTAATTACTGCGCCCCTCTCCCCGTCCCTATACGGGGAGAGGATGCCGGCAGGCAGGTGAGGGGCCGCGCCGGCGCCCGGCTGGAGTGCCATATCAAATCACTCCCCCGCAGCCGGCTGCGACATCGGCGCGTTGAGCACGCCGGGCAACGGCGAGTTGTCGCCGTCCTTCGCCGCCTTCAGCGCCAGGTGCACCAGCACGCCGAGATAGGCGATCAGCAACAGCACATAGAGAACGAGGTATATGGCGAGCGTCAGCGCGACATGGCTGCCGGCCACCGGGCCGACCGCGTCGGCGGTTTTCAGCACGCCCGTCACCAGCCAGGGCTGGCGGCCGATTTCGGTGGTGTACCAGCCGGCCAGCGTCGCCAGCCAGCCCGACAGCGCCATCGGCACCATCAGCATGGCCAGCGGCTTCGGCAGGCTGTGCCGGCGCTTGAGGAAGAAGGCCGCCGACCATGAGACGAGCAGCATCAATATGCCCGTGCCGACCATGATGCGGAAACCCCAGAACACCGGAAAGACCGGCGGATGGTTGCCGGGATAGTCGTTCAACCCCGGCACCACGCCGCTGGTCGAGTGCCGCAGCACCAGGCTGGCTCCATCGGGAATGGCGATCTCGAATTTGTTTTCCTTCGCCGCCTCGTCGGGCAGCGCGAAGAGCACCAGCGGCACGTTGGGGCCGGTGTTCCAGTTGGCCTCCATGGCGGCGATCTTCTGCGGCTGATGCTCCAGCGTGTTCAGCCCATGCTGGTCGCCGGCGAAGATCTGGATCGGGATCAGGATCGCCGCGGTGAAGACGCCGGTGCGCAGCGCCTTCCACATCGATTCCGAGCGGTCGCCGGTGAGATAGCGCAGCGCCGACAGGCCTGATATCAGGAACGACACCGTCAGCCCCGACGCCAGCAGCATGTGGGTCAGCCTGTAGGGCATCGACGGATTGAAGATGATTGCCCACCAGTCGACCGCATGCGCCACGCCGTCGCGCATCTCGAATCCGGCCGGCGTCTGCATCCAGGAATTGAGCGCGATGATCCAGAATGCCGAGACGGTGGTGCCGCCGGCGACCAGCACCGTCGCCAGCGTGTGGATGCGGTTGGAGACGCGGCGGAAGCCGAACAGCATGATGCCGAGAAAGGCCGCTTCGAGGAAGAAGGCGGTGAGGATTTCGTAGGCCAGCAGCGGCCCGGCGATGTTGCCGACCTTTTCCATGTAGCCCGGCCAGTTGGTGCCGAACTGGAAGCTCATGGTGACGCCCGAAACCACGCCCATGGCAAAGGACAGCGCGAACACCTTCACCCAGGTGAAATAGGCGCGCATCCAGGCGGAATCGTTGGTCGCGTTGTAACGCAACTTGAAGAACAGCAGCACCCAACCCAGCGCAATGGTGATCGTCGGAAATAGAATATGGAATGAAATATTCGCGCCGAACTGGATACGCGAAAGTATGAGCGGGTCCATGATAGGCTCCGGCTGCTGCAAATACTCGCGAAGGATAGGCCCGAAGCGAGTTCAGGTCAAAGCGGCGTCCTGCCGCGAGGCTGAACGCCACAGGACAATTTTGCCGGTTGCGTGCCGTGCAACTCCGGGCCTGTGCGCCGCACCTGCAACGGCCGGCCGGCACGATTGTCGAGAACTGTCAGCAGGGCATTGACTTGCGGTTGCAAGCACCGACATTCGGCCTATATCAGGGGACCTCTTTCAAGCAGCCGTTTTCATCCATGCCTTCCATCCTGTCCATTTCCGGGGTCTCCAAGACCTACGCCACCGGCTTCACCGCGCTCAAGGAAGTCAATCTCGACATTCAGCGCGGCGAGATCTTCGCGCTGCTTGGACCCAATGGCGCCGGCAAGACGACCCTGATCTCGATCGTCTGCGGCATCGTCAACCGTTCGTCGGGCACCGTCACCGTCGACGGCCACGACATCAACAAGGATTATCGCGCCGCGCGCGGTCTGATCGGGCTGGTGCCGCAGGAACTGACCATCGACGCCTTCGAGAGCGTCTGGGCGACGGTCAATTACAGCCGTGGCCTGTTCGGCAAGCCGGCCAACCCCGGCTTTGTCGAGAAGGTGCTGCGCGACCTGTCGCTGTGGGACAAGAAGGACGCCAAGGCGATCACCCTGTCGGGCGGCATGAAGCGCCGGCTGATGATCGCCAAGGCGCTGTCGCATGAGCCGCGCATCCTGTTCCTCGACGAGCCGACCGCCGGCGTCGACGTCGAGCTGCGCCAGGACATGTGGGCGATGGTGCGCCGGCTGCGCGAGGACGGCGTCACGATCATCCTCACCACGCATTATATCGAGGAAGCCGAGGCGATGGCCGACCGGGTCGGCGTCATCAACCGCGGCGAGATCATCCTGGTCGAGAACAAGGCCGAACTGATGCGCAAGCTCGGCCGCAAGCGGCTGGTGCTGGAACTGCGCAATCCGTTGACGGCCATTCCCGAGGCGCTCTCGCGCTATGCGCTGGAGTTGTCGCCCGATGGCGGGCAGCTGACCTACACCTATGACAATCAGGCCGAGCGGCCCGGCGTCGCCTCGTTGATGCGCGATCTCGAGGCCGGCGGCATCCAGTTCCGCGATATCGACACGCAAAACTCTTCGCTCGAGGAGATCTTCGTCAATCTGGTGAGGAGGGAGCCATGAACCTTCGCGCCGTATGGGCGATCTACCGCATGGAAATGGCGCGTGCTTTCCGCACCGTGCTGCAGAGCATCGTCTCGCCGGTCATCTCGACGTCGCTGTATTTCGTCGTCTTCGGCTCGGCCATCGGCTCGCGCATCACCGAGATCGACGGCATCAGCTACGGCGCCTTCATCGTGCCGGGTCTGATCATGCTGTCGCTGTTGACGCAGTCGATCTCCAACGCCTCCTTTGCCATCTATTTCCCGAAATTCGTCGGCTCGATCTACGAGCTTCTGTCGGCGCCGGTCTCCTATCTGGAGATCGTCATCGCCTATGTCGGCGGTGCCGCGACCAAGTCGATCCTTCTCGGTCTGATCATCCTGGCCACCGCCTCGCTGTTCGTGCCGCTGACCATCCTGCATCCGTTCTGGATGCTCGCCTTCCTGGTGCTGACGGCGGTGACCTTCAGCCTGTTCGGCTTCATTATCGGCATCTGGGCGAAGAGTTTCGAGCAGCTGCAGCTGGTGCCGCTGTTGATCATCACGCCGCTGACCTTCCTCGGCGGCAGCTTCTATTCGATCAACATGCTGCCCGAGATCTGGCGCACGGTGACGCTGTTCAATCCGGTCGTCTATCTGATCAGCGGCTTCCGCTGGAGCTTCTACGGCAAATCCGATGTCTCGGTCGGTATCAGCCTCGGCATGACGATCGTCTTTCTGCTGATCTGCATAGCGATCGTCGCCTGGATATTCAGGACCGGCTACCGGCTCAGGAACTGAGCGGCGAAAGCGCCCTGAGCGCCGCTAGGTCTGTTGAGATTCAGGTCAGGCCGAGTCGAAAATGGTGGATTCCGAGAACCGGAGCGGAGCGTACTTTTTGTACGTGAGCTCAGTTCTACTGCGTGGCAGTAGAACTAGGGAAGCGCAGGAAGCCGCCATTTGCAGGCCGGCCTCACCTGAATATCGCCAGACCTAGATCGCCTTGATCAGCCGCAGCAGCCCCAGCATCTCGACATACGTCCCCTTGCGGAAGGCGATGTAGACCGGCTCCTCGACGCCGTGGAAGCGGCGCTTGAACGCCGCCTGGCCCTGCAGGTTGAACCTGCGGCGGTTGACCCAGGGCGAAGAATAGGCGCGCTGGAAGGCATTGCGCCAGAAATCGCTTTCGGCAAATCCGCTCGGACCCACATCGACGAGCGGCGACAGGCCGAGCGTGACCACCGAGATGCCCTCTTCGCGAAAACGGTCGACGGCGAATTTGGTCAGGCCGACCTCGGCATGCGGTGAGGCGTCGAGATGCTTGCGCTTGAAGGCGGTGGTGTAACCGATGACCTTGCCGCCGGCAAACAACGGGTCGAAGTCGAGCAGAGCGACCAGTTCGCCATCGGGACCGTGCAGGACGAAACGGCGCATGTCGGTGCCGAGATGGTCGGCGAAATGGCGGTTGAGAAAGCCCATCTCCCAGCGCTTGACGATGCGGTCGCCGCGCCAGTTTTCCGAAAGCCGGGCGATCTCGTCGAGGTAGATCGTGCGCTTGTCCTCTTCGAACGAAAAGCCCTTCTTCAGCAGCCAGCGCTCGGAGTAGCGCACGGTCTCGTTGCGCTTCCCGGAAAAATCATGCTCGGGCAGGGAGAGGCGGGTGTCGATGCCGAGGCGATTGACCTTGTAGCCAAGGCCGGCCAGCACGCATGCGGTGTCCTCGCCGACCTGCACGAACCATGGGCTGCCGGCGGTCTCGACGAAGCGCTTGATGTAATCGGCCCGACGTGCCGGAGCCGCCACCGGGTCGCCGAGCGCGAAATGGTGCTTCATCTTGGTACCGAAGGCGATGTAGCCATCGGCGTCGCCGAAATAGGAAAGCTTGCCTTGCACGGCGGTGGAATAGGCGAGCGAGAAGTCGCCATAGCGGCGCACCAGTGCCAGGCGTTCGATATGGGTCAGCGCCTGCCGCTCGACCTCGGGCGCGGCGGCCTCAAGGATCTTGTCGAAATAGAACCGCAAGGAGGGCATGGTCGAGATTCCGCGTGCCGCCTACAGCGCCGGCCGTCCAGGACGCGCCAAGGTGCTGTAACACTTTGATTCTGCGCATGACTCGAAAATCGGACTCGATTTCGGGCATGCGCGTGGGGGATAACCGAGACCCGCCAGCCACCCAAGGCCTCGAATCAATCACATTGCCGCGACCTGATTACCGTTGATATCGCGCATATGCCATATAGAGCGCAACCGCGGCCCGGCGTGTGGCGCTAAATCGCATCGCTCGAAATTCGGCCGCGGTTTGCTGCAGGGGATCCTGCGCGCGATCAAACGGTTACAGCGTCCTGCGAGCCTTGCGGCGGGACGTCCAATGGGATTCGAGTGAATGACTGATACGACAATCAGATCGGTTGCGGATCTGCCGGCCACGGTCGAGCCGGCAATCGTTGTCGGCGCCGGTGCTGCCGGGCTGGCCGCCGCGCATGCCTTGATGAACGCCGGCGTGCCTACGGCGATCCTGGAAAAGGAAAGCCGGCTGGCCGAGCCCTGGCACCGGCGCCACCAGCAATTGCATCTCAACACCCATCGCGATCTTTCTTCGCTGCCTGGTCTCGCCTTTCCCCCTGGCACGCCCGCCTTTCCGCAAAGAATGGTCGTCATCCGCCACATGAACGATTTCCAGAAGGAGAACCGGCTGCCGGTGCAGTTTGGCGTCGCGGTCGAAGAGATCACCTTCAAGGGCGACCACTGGGCATTGCGCACCAGCGCCGGACCGCGCTTCGCCCGCAATGTCGTCATCGCCACCGGCCGCGACAGGCAGCCGTTCACCCCCGAATGGAAAGGCATGAAGGATTTCGTCGGGCGCATCATCCATTCGGCGGATTTCGGTGACGCGCAAGCCTATGCGGGCCAAAAAGTGCTGGTCGTCGGCGCCGGCAATTCGGGCTTCGATGCGCTCAATCATCTGGCCGGCATAGACACGGCCGCCATCTGGCTGTCGGCCCGCAACGGTCCCGCCCTGCTGCCCAAGCGCATCTGCAAGATCGCCGTGCACCGGCTTTCGCCGATCATGGCGCGCTTGCCGTTGCGGCTCGCCGATGCGGGGATGGCGGCAACGCAGCGG
>NZ_RZTC01000047.1:24904-48795 GCF_004023165.1 Mesorhizobium sp. M7A.F.Ca.MR.176.00.0.0
CGGCGCCAGCCGCCTGAGCTCGGATTACACCGCGATCGCCGCCGACGACGGCGCCGTCGGCGCCATCAAGGCCGGCAAGATCACCGTCGTGCCGGGCATACGGGAATTCACCCGCGATGGCGTGATCCTGGCCAATGGCAGCCTGATCCATCCCGACATCGTCATTGCCGCGACAGGCTACCGCACGGGGCTGGAGCCCATGGTCGGCAAGCTCGGCGTGCTCGACGCCAAGGGCGTTCCGCTCTTCAACGGTGGCGAAGCCGATCCAAAATTGCCCGGTCTGTGGTTCACCGGCATGCGGCCAAGCATTCGCGGCTGCTTCGCCAATGCCGGCATCCTGGCCAAGGCGATCGCCAAACGAATTGCAAGGTCGGCCTCGCACCAATCCAGCGCATCACGCTGATTTCGGTTCCAGCCGCCGGAAACCGACGGCTTCCATCAGCATGTCCTCTTCCACCATGCCGGCATTGTGCAAGGCGAGCAGGTTAAGCGCGATTTCCCGCGCGTCGGCGGAATCGGGATGTGCCTCGCGCCGCCGGCAGGCCTCGTCGAACACGCGCTGCAGCTTGGCGATATCGGCTGGCTTGAGCAAGCCACGGTCATAGACGGACTTCGACATGGCGATCTACTGATAAAGACCTAGAGCGCCATGTTTAAATTGCCAATCTTTCCCGAGGCTTGACCGCTTCACCCCGTCGCCTCGCCATCCTGGGGCGGAGTAAGGAGCGAAGCGACGCGGCGCAGACCCCTGGAGCTGCTCCGCAGCCCAAGGGATACATGCCGCGACTTCGAGGTGCAGCGGTGCAAATTCTGCTCCGCTGCTGCCCATGCGACTGGGCAATCAGACCGCGATCTTGCCGCCGCCCTGTTTGGTGATGGCGACGACCGACGGCCGCACCGGCATGTCGGGCTTGAAGTCGGGCCAGCGCGTCGACAGGTCTTCATAGTAAGAGGGGCGCCCGAACGCTTCCCAGTCCTCTCCGCCGTCGCCGGGATGCTGGACGGCGACGAAGGCGGTCTGGTCGTCGGGCGCAAACAGCGGACCGCACATTTCGGCGCCGATCGGCACGCGAAAGAACAGTTTCGAGGTCGCCCGCGCCGCCCCCTCCGTGTCCACCGCCCATAGGCCATCGGTGCGGCCAGTGGCTTTCGGACCCTGGCCGTCGGTCGCGACCCAGAGACGCCCGGCCGAATCGACCGCGCAATTGTCGGGCATGCCGAACCAGCCATTGGCCGTCGTTGCCGTCGAGAAGGTGGCACCGACATCGGCAACCGAGGGATCGCCGCATTTCAGCAGCACTTCCCACTTGCCCTTGGCGGCCGTGAAATCACCGCCGTCCTCGGCGATCTCGATGATGTGGCCGAAGGCGTTTTCGGCGCGCGGGTTGGCAGCGTCGACCTGGTCGGCCTTGCGCTTCGAATTGTTGGTCAGCATGACATAGACCTTGCCGTTGACGCCATTGGGCTGAACGTCTTCCGGGCGGTCCATCTTGGTGGCGCCGAGCAGGTCGGCGGCGCGGCGCGTCTCGATCAGCACGTCGGCCTGGCCAGTGAAACCGTTTTCAGCCGTCAGCGGCCCTTGGCCGAACACGATCGGCAGCCATTCGACCGTGCCATCTTCGGCGAACTTGGCGACATGCAGCGTGCCATCGTCGAGCAGGTCCTTGTTGGCGGCACGGTCGTTCGGATTGAACGCGGCCCTGGTCACGAATTTGTAGACGTAGTCGAAGCGCTCGTCGTCACCGAGATAGAAGACGACGCGGCCGTCCTTGGCGACGATCGATTCGGCGCCCTCATGCTTGAAGCGGCCCATGGCGGTGCGCTTCCTCGGCGTCGAGGTCGGGTCGTTGACATCGACCTCGACGATCCAGCCGAAGCGGTTGGCTTCGTTGGGTTCCTTGGCGAGGTCGAAACGCTCGTAATGCGCCGCCCATTCATAGGCGCCTTCGGGAATGCCGAGACGCTTGTAGTTCGCGGCTTCCTTGTGGTCTTCCGGCAGCTCGCCGGAAAAATAGCCATGGATGTTCTCCTCGGCCATCACATAGGTGCCCCAGGGCGTGACGCCGCCGGCGCAATTGTTGACGGTGCCGAAAACCTTGGTGCCGGACGGATCGGCTTTGGTCTTGACGCGGTCATGGCCGGCGACCGGGCCGGACAGCGCCATTTCGGTGTTGGCGGTGATGCGGCGATTGAGCTTGCCGTCGCGCACCACCTGCCATTTGCCACCGTCCTTGCGGATCTCGACGATGGTGCCGCCATGGGCGGCCATCTCGACATCGATCTGCTCCTTCGAGAGGGGCGCGACTTCGGCCGACTTCTTGCCGTCCTTTTCGACGATCTTCACGATGCCCGGGAACATCAGATGCGGATTGGTGTATTCGTGGTTGACCACCAGCAGGCCATGTTCGGCTGAGCCGTCGATCGGGATGTAGCCGACATAGTCATTGTTGTAGCCGAACTGTTTCGCCTGGGCCTCGGCCGACTGTTTCGTCGGGTCGAAGTCGGGCGAATCGGCAAAAAGCGGATCGCCCCAGCGCAGCAGGACATCGGCATCGTAACCCGGCGCGACATGGTGCTTGTCGTCGATGCCGGCCTCGAGTTCGTCGAACGCGAAGACCGAGCCTTCCGCTGCCCGGGCCTCGTCGGCGCTGATCAGCGCCAGCGGGCTTACGGTGGCGGCGATGGCCGAGACGGCCAGCGAGCCCTTGAGGAAGCCGCGGCGCGAGAACCGCGCGGCGATGATCTCGCCCATGGTGCGGTTGTCGGAGGCATTGATGGCCGGGCCGTCGTTTTCCTCGAGCAGGCTGGTGCGGAATCCGGTGTCGGGAGAGCGAAGGTCAGTCATAATGGCTTGCCTCTGGCTGTTGGGTGGCTGGAGCGTGGGGTACCTGTTTGACCCCCCTTATAATCGCCGGGTCACATTTTCGTGACATTGGGGGACCTTTCAGACGCGACTGCATTACGCGCAGCGCTGGCTCAGCCTTCCCGAAGGCCGTGAACTGCTCCGGAATCGACTTTTCGAGATGAAGGAGACCTTCGGCGGCATGTTTCGCCGCGCCTCCTGCGACGGCGCATGGCGTCAGCCGCTGCAAACCGATCAACGCACAAAGCCGGCTCGACAAAGTCACCTCCGCCGCCCCCGGCGGAGGTGACTTGATGTTCGGCGTCTGCCGTCGTCAGGCGTAGGGAAAGCGAGTCTCCCATTTAACGATGGCGGTCGCGGCGCCGTTCATGCAAAGCTAATGTAGCATACGCTTGGGACTTTAGTCCAATCTTGCGCTTGCAAAGGTCCTAGTTGACAACCGCAACGGTCGGAGGTCGCTTCCGGGCGCCGCGTCTTTCGGCAATGTTGTTGCACTGCAACGTTGGGGTGGGGCGCGCCGGGCTCAGTCGTCGGAGATCAAAATGCACAGATCGGTCACGACCCGTTGTTGCCGGCTGGCGCTCAAATCGGCAGCGGCGCTGGCGTTGACGATTGCTCCCTACCAAATTGTCCTGGACGGCTCCGTTCCCGGCATTCACACCGCCAGCGCATACGCCAAGGGTGGCGGTAACAGCGGTGGTGGCGGCGGCAATTCCGGCGGCGGTAATGGCGGGAACAGCGGTAATGGCGGGAATAGCGGGAACGGCAACAGCGGCAATAGCGGCAACAGCGGCAAATCGGGATCCAATCAGGGTAAGAGCGGAAGCCATGTCAATGCAAAGACCGGTGACAAGATCGACGTGACCGGTAACAAGATCACGGTCCGGCATCCCGACGGCATAACGGAAAAGCTCGAGAACGGACGTTTCAGCATGAAGGACGCGCTCGGTCGCACGATCATCGACCGCCAGGCCACGCCGGCCGATGCCGATCGTCTCAAGGCCTTGTGAAGCTGGCCAACAGGCAACGGTCAGCTTTGCACGTCACCTCCGCCGCCCCCCGGCGGAGGTGACATCGTTTTGGCGGTGCCACGCCGGTCCCGAGGCGCGACGCGCTTTGCGCGGTCCGCACCTTGCGGAGGCACGCAACCGTTCAATTATTGTTTTTCGCAATCCGGATGATTTCAGGTCGAAGCGGCCTGAAAACTGAATCCGCCTCTAAATCAAAGAGATAGAGCATGATGTCTTCCGAAAACCGCTTCACACCTTTCGGCATCATGCTCTCGTTGCTCTAGGAAGGCCTGTCGCGGTCGCGCAACTCACGCATCATCAAGGCCGCTTCGGTGCGGTTTCGCACATTGAGCTTCGACAGCACCCCGGTCATGTGATGCTTGACGGTCTTCTCCTGCAGCTCAAGCCGCAAGGCGACTTCCTTGTTGCTCAGCCCCTCCGCCACCAGCCGCAGGATTTCCGTCTGCCGATCGGTGAGCTGCCGCAGCCGTTCCGCAATGCCGTCGGTCGGCTGCTGGGACTGGAGATCCGAAAGCAGCCGGGCCGACAGCGTCGGCGACAGATAGCTTTCGCCGGCTGCAACATTGCGCAGGATGTCGGCGAGCCCGCGCGACCCGACGCCTTTGAGGACATAGCCATTCACCCCTGCGTTCAGCGCCTTTGTCACATCGGCGTTGGCCTCCGAAACGGTCAGCATGACGATCTTCTGGGCCGGATGGCTGGCCAGGATGCTTGCGACGGCGGTCAGCCCGCCGCCCGGCATGGAGATATCGAGCAGCAAGATGTCAGGCCGCACCGTCGTGGCGAGGCGTTCGGCATCCTGCGCCGTGGCGCCCTCGCCAACCATCTCGAAGCCTCCGATCTCCGACAGGCTGCGCGTCACACCTTCGCGAAAGAGGGGGTGATCGTCGACAATGGCGATGCGAATGGTCCCAGTCATGCTTGCTCCTCGACCGATAGACGGATCACCAAACGCGTACCTTGCGGCCCGGTCAAGGTTTCGAACTGTCCGCCAATGCTTTCGACCCGCTCCCTGAGGCCGGCGAGGCCGAGACCCTCGACCCGTGCCGCCGGATCGAAGCCGGGCCCGCCGTCCGACACTTCGACAAAAAGCCGGCCACCTTTCATCCCCGCACTCACCGCCTGATCCTTGCCCAACCCATGGCGATAGGCGTTGTTCAGCCCTTCCTGGACGAAACGATAGATGCTGATCTTCTCGGAGGCGCCGGGCTCTGGCAACTGTCCGGTCAGCGTCAGCGTCACCGACGTTCCCGTCCTCTGCTCGTGTTCCTTGACCGCCAGCCGCAGAATGTCGGTTGCGGCAGCCGTCTCGATCTGCGGCAAAACAAGGCCGGTGCAGATGCCGCGTATTTCGCGCATCGCGTCCTCCAGTGTCTTGCGGATCATTGCGACCTCGGTCGAACGGCTTACGCTCGAATGGCCATCGCTGGAAAATATCGGGCTGTCCATGCGCAGCGCCGCCAGTGCCACGAGTTGGGCCGGGCCGTCATGGAGGTCGGCGCCGATCCGGCGCAGATATCTTTCGTTGAGCGCGGTGGCGCGGCGGGAGGCCCGTTGCACGCGCAGTCGCAAAGCACTGTTTTGCACTACCAGACCCTGCAGCTCCGAAACCTGGCGGCGCAGCGCCCCACGCTGATCGTCGATGGTGCGGCTGCCGCGCAGGACAATCCCCGACAGGAGCAGGAATGCCGCGAGCGTCGCGCCGGCCACGATCAGCCAGCTCGACCACAGGGCGGACGCCAGGGTGGCCTGGAAATCGTCGGCGATTTCATAAAACTCGGTGACCGCCACCACCTCGCCCGACCAGGGCTCGCGCACGGGATTGTAGATCTCCAGCAATGGCAAGCCGGTAGCCTTCTCCTCGCGTTCATCATCTTCGAATGTATTGAATTCAGCGACGACATTGCCTTCGAAGGCGGAACGCAGATTGTCGCTCGGACCGAAGCGGCGGCCGATCAGGGACGCCTCCTTGGCGTAGAGAACCGTGCCGTCGCGGCGCCAGAGCACGAACGATTCGAGGCGCTTGCCGAGCGCGCCCTGGCCAAGCGTCTCGTCCAGCGCCTGCTTGACGGACTCGCTGAGCTCCTGGTCCTTGCGCAAGTCGGGAAGCAGCGGCGCAATCACGCTGTCGACATAGAGCGCCGTCGTGGCGGCCGAATTGCGGATGACGCCGTCCCGGATCTGCGCCGTCACCCAGGTGCCCACCACCAACATGACGGCCAGCAGGCCAAAGCCGCCGGCAACGACGAATTGCAGGGCAAGGGAAAGCTCGCTCCAGCGCCGCATCAGGTTTTGAAAACTGCGAATCATGAGCCCCTGACCGCCCTTCGAACCGACAGATTGGGCGATGTTAGTACTTTGAGCTTCCGGCTTGCCATTGCCAAGGGCTTCGTTTGGTCGAGGTCGCTTGACGTCCCGGCGCGCTTGGGAAACAACGTCCGCGACGCACGCGGCGGGAGCCGCTCCGAGAGGGGACGAAACGTTGAGTTTTTCGGGATTGCTGCAGCTCGGCTTTTCGACGGTCATTTTCCTGCTGGCGGCGACAGCCGCCAAGCAATGGGGCCTTGCGCCGAGCCTTGGCAAGATAGCGCTGACGCTGGCGCTCTATTCGCTGGGCAATCTGATCATGCTGCGGCTGATCCGCGAATTCGGCATGTCGGTGTCGTTCAGCCTTTCCGCCGTCATCCAGCTGGTCTCCGTGAACGTCGTGGCGCTGGTCTTCTTCGGCGAGCGCGTCAATGCGCTGCAGGCGACCGGCATCATGCTGGCGATCGCAGCGGTGGCGCTGATCACGCTCGGACCCTATCTGCAAGGCCGGCTGTAACGGGCGAATTGCCGATGAAGAACGCCGCGAACGCTTTGCTCAACCGGGTCGAATTCCCGGTGCTGCTGGCCGGCCTGGTCATCGCCGCCGGCCTGTGGGGATTCGAGGAGCTGATGGAGATTGCGCGCGCCACCACGCCGCACGCCTTCGACACCGAGATCCTGCTCGCCTTCCGCCAGGCGGGGCGCCCTGACAGCCCGATCGGCCCGCTGTGGCTGCAAGGGGCGATGCGCGACATCACAAGTCTTGGCAGCGGCAGCGTGTTGGTGCTGATCGTGACGGCGGTAATCGTCTATCTCCTGCTTATCCGCAGGCCGGCGACCGCCCTTTTCATCTTCGTGGCGGTGGCCGGCGGTCAGGTGCTGTCGAGCCTGCTGAAAGCCGGCATCGACCGGCCGCGCCCCGAACTCGTCTCGCATCTCGTCAACGAAACGACGCTGTCTTTTCCGAGCGGCCACGCCATGCTGTCGGCCGTGACCTATCTGACGCTCGGCGCGCTGGCGGCACGCTTCCTGCCCGGTCGAACGACGAAGATCTATGTGCTGTCGCTGGCGGTGCTGACGACGCTGCTGGTCGGCATCAGCCGCATCTATCTTGGCGTCCACTGGCCATCGGATGTGCTTGCCGGCTGGTGCGCCGGCTTCGTCTGGGCGATGCTGTGCTGGCTCGCTGCCCGGGCGTGGCAGCGATGGCGCGGGCAGCGCCTGAACGGCGACAGCGAGACTGGAGACTAGATCAGCCGGTCGATCAGCCCGTGCCCGCAGCCCACCGACAGCAAGGCCGCCCAGGTCATGAAGGTCTTGAAGAATTCAACCGCGTTACCCCCTGCCTAGATGGACACCCTAGGCACAATCCCGGGAAGTATCTAATGATCGGTCAGCCGCCCCCTTACGTCTCAGACGTTCATACTAATGCTTGAAACATCACAATGATGGTATTATACCTTATTCCTGCAGACTCAGACGGGGATTCCGGCCGATGATCACTGCCGCGCAGATGCGCGCCGCAAGGGCGCTGGCCGGCATCGATCAGAAGACGCTCGCCGAGCGCGCCGGCGTTTCGCTTCCAACCATCCAGCGCATGGAGGCGAGCGATGGCGTGGTCAGGGGCGTGGTCGACACGCTGATGAAGGTCATCCAGGCTCTCGACGAGGCCGGGGTGGAGCTGATCGGCGAGAACCAGACCAGCGAGCGCGGCGGCCGGGGCGTGCGCCTCAAGCCTGCCGTGCCGCGGGATCCCAAGGCTGAGCCGGCATAAAGTCGCGACGGCGACCGCCGACAGCCCTGCCGACGATCCCGCCGCCTTTCAGGGTGCGAAAGGCAGTCCATGGACCAGACGCAGCGGGCAGTGCATCAACCGGCCCACAGGTCGGCCCATAGGCCGGTAAAGCCGACATTTTCCGAATTGTTCACGCCGAAGCTGGTGACGGTCTGGCGCGAGGGCTACACGTTCGCCGACTTCAAGGCGGACGCCATTGCCGGGCTGACGGTCGCCATCGTCGCGCTGCCCTTGTCGATGGCGATCGCCATCGCCTCGGGCGTGACGCCCGAGCGCGGCCTCTACACCTCGATCGTCGGCGGCTTCATCATTTCGGCCCTCGGCGGCAGCCGCTTCCAGATCGGTGGTCCGGCCGGCGCCTTCATCGTGCTGGTGGCCGCGACGGTTGCCCGGGTCGGCATCGATGGACTGCTGTTGGCAACGATGATGGCAGGGGTCTTCCTGCTCGCCATCGGCTATCTCCGCCTCGGCACCTACATCAAGTTCATTCCCTATCCGGTGACGGTCGGCTTCACCGCCGGCATCGCCGTCATCATCTTTTCA
Source organism: Mesorhizobium sp. M7A.F.Ca.MR.176.00.0.0 (assembly GCF_004023165.1). Classification (NCBI taxonomy): domain Bacteria; kingdom Pseudomonadati; phylum Pseudomonadota; class Alphaproteobacteria; order Hyphomicrobiales; family Phyllobacteriaceae; genus Mesorhizobium; species Mesorhizobium sp. M7A.F.Ca.MR.176.00.0.0. The sequence continues at coordinate 33,444 of NZ_RZTC01000047.1, forward strand.
GGACAGATCGTCGAACTGTTCGGGCTGAAGCTTGCCGGCAGGGAGCCGGGACCGCTGGTGCCGAAGTTGATCGCGGTCGGTGAGGCGGCCGGCACCATCAATCTTGCGGCGACCTTCGTGGCGGTGTTGACCATCTTCACCATCGCCGGCCTGAAGCGCTGGCGGCCGACATGGCCTGCCATGCTCATCGCCATCGGGCTGGCATCGCTGGTCGTGGCGCTTCTCTCGCTGCCCGCGGAGACGATAGGCACTCGCTTTGGCGGCATCCCGCGTAGCCTGCAAATGCCTGCCTTGCCGCCGGTGAGCCTGGGCAGGATGATTGACGTGCTGCCGGATGCCATTGCCTTTGCCCTGCTCGGCGCGATCGAATCGCTGCTGTCGGCGGTGGTCGCCGACGGGATGACGGGCCGGCGGCATCGTTCCAACTGCGAACTGGTGGCGCAAGGCTTCGCCAACATCGCGTCCGCCCTGTTCGGCGGTATCTGCGCCACCGGCACCATCGCCCGCACCGCGACCAATGTGCGGGCCGGCGCCCACGGACCGGTTTCGGGCATCGTCCACTCCGCCATCCTGCTCGCTTTGATGCTGGTGGCGGCGCCGCTCGCCAGCTACATCCCGCTCGCAGCCCTGGCTGGCGTGCTGGCGGTCGTGTGCTGGAACATGTTCGAGAAGCAGGCCTTCGCCACCTTGCTGCGTGCCTCGCGCGGCGATGCGCTGGTGCTGACGGCGACCTTCCTGCTCGTCATCTTCCGCGATCTCACCGAAGGCATCGTCGTCGGCTTCGTGCTGGGCTCGATCCTGTTCATCGACCGCATGGCCAAGTCGACTGCGGTAGAGGCCGATCAGCCGCTGGTGCAGGAGGATGTCGCCGACAGCGCCAACGCCTACGATGCCAGCGAGGCGACCGACGCCGACACCGTGGTCTACCGCATCTCGGGCGCCTTCTTCTTCGGCGCGGCATCGACCGTCGGCACGGTACTCGACCGCATCGCCGACCAGCGCAGGAATTTCATCCTCGATTGCTCGGCCGTACCGTTCTTCGATTCGACGGCGGCCAACGTCATCGAGGGCGCCGCCCACAAGGCCAGGCGCGCCGGCGTCCGCTTCATCATATCAGGTGCCTCGCCGCAGATCCGGCGCATGCTGATCAACCACGGCGTGAAGCGTCCGCTGGTGACCTATGCAGCGTCGATCGAGGAGGCGCGGGCGCAGCTGAAAGGCAAGATCGAGGTGCGGTAGGGGCCGGGATTTGCCGGCCGGCGGTCGCTTGAACGTCAACTTTTTGATCTCAAGCAAGCGGGGAGCACGCTTTAGGCGAGCGGGCCCACTTTAGTCCCAGATGCAAGGAAAGTCGCTTCGCGGCGGCGTCGAATGCACCAATCTTCGTGACCTGAACAGGGAAGCCTCCGCCTATCCTGCTTCAGCTTTCACCGTGGTCCTTTGTCCGGACATTTTACTCTTTGCAGCCGCGTTTCAAAAATGAAACCGCAATCATGGTAGAGTTCGCGCACTGATTTGCCAGTAGAAGGCGGGTTTGCCAAATGCGTGACACGTCCCCGCGAAATCGAAGTGATCCTATGCCGACCGCGCCAACACTTGAACTTCGCCGCTATTCACGGCTGAGAAATTTGCGAGAGCGCGCAGAACGCCAAGGTGCTGCATTGCAGTTCTGGGCGCGTACGGCATCGCTCGCCGTGATCTCCTGCTTCTTTTCATTAATCAGCCGCTGGGATGCCTCTCTGCTCTTCGTGCTGGCGGGCCTCATGTTGTTCCAGCTCGTCGGCCTGATCCAGTTTCGCTTTGCGCGCCGTCGCAACGCGCCATGGTGGATCGGTTATCTCGTCGGCACGCTGGACATCGTTCTGTTGACCGTTCTGCTGGTAACGCCCAACCCGTTTTCCCTGGAGGTCGCGCCGGCCGCGATGCAACTGCGCGAAGGCAGCTTCAAATTCCTGTTGATTTTCGTGTGCCTTGGCGCGCTGACCCTTTCGACCCGATTGGCGCTCTATCTCGGAGCGCTCGCAGCCTTGACGTGGACGATCGGGGTGGGATGGGTGATTCTTCATGCGGGAACCGTCCTTCCGGCGACGAACCTCTATTCGCTGCCGACGACAGAGCGACTGAACCTCTATCTCAATCCCAATTTCGTCGACACATTCGCGCAGGCGACCAACGTGTTGGTTGTGCTGATTATCGGCGCGATCATGGCGCTGGTCGTCTCTCGTTCCCGACATCTGTCGGAAGACTATGTCAAGGCAGAGCGCGCCCGCGCCAATCTCGCCCGGCATTTTTCGCCAAATGTCGTCGACCAGCTCGCCGCGGATGACGAGCCCTTCGGCCCGGTCCGCCGGCAGGATATCGCGGTACTGTTCGCCGACATCGTCGGTTTCACACACTATTCCGAGGATCATCCGGCCGAAGCAGTGTTCGAACTTCTGCGTCAGTTCCACCGTCGCATGGAGCAGGTCGTTTTCGACCACCATGGCACCGTCGACAACTATATCGGCGATTGCATCATGGCCACATTCGGGGTTCCGCAAGCCAGCCATAACGACGCGACCCGAGCCATCCAGTGCGCTGAAGCGATGATCGCCGCTCTCGAAGACTGGAATGTGCAGCGGGTGTCCAGGGGATACCCGTCGCTGGACGTTCGGATCGGTGCACAATATGGCGCAGTCGTCATCGGTGCGGTCGGCAGCGAGCGCAATCTTTCCTTCGCGGTGGTGGGCGACACCGTCAACGTCGCCAGCCGTTTGCAGGCGCTTTGCCGTGAACTTCAGGCAAACATTTGCTTTGGGTCACGACTGATAGAAGCCGCGAAGGCGGAATCGCCCACGACACAGTTGAATGCGCGCGATCATGGACCGGTGAGCATCCGCGGTCGGGATGAACCGGTCCATGTCTGGGTCGAACACAGAGCCGAAAACCAGGGTGCTGTTGCGGTTTCGGCATGATATAGCCGCCATGTGAAGCGCCTGCATCTGTCGGAAAGTTCACGCCTGAAGGCATCATGCGCTCGCAGGGCCTGAGCGAGGCCTCGATGTTCCTCTATCTGCGCGATCTCGAGGAGCTCGCAATCGTCTCAGCATGATTGCATCTGGCGGCTGAGCTGGCCGCGCACGGCCCTGGCGGTGCCGACGGCGCCATTGACCGCGCCCATCATCTTCATCTGCCCGGCGGTCTCGTTCATGCGCGCCCGGCAATCCTGCATTTTCTTGGTCGCCTCGACTGCAGCCAGGGCTTCGCCAAGACCTTCCGGCGAGTCCGGGCCGGCCGCCAGCTCCGCCAATTGCGCATGCTGGTCTGGCGTGATCGGCGGGCTGGCGGCCGTCTGGCTGCAGCTGGAAGCCAGCAGGCAGATAAGCATTGCGATCGGGCTGCCCCGCCTGACACGTGCCGTGGTTGGAAAAATGCCGCGATGTTCGGCCTCGAGGCTCCCGCTCGGAGTTGCTTTTCCCGCCACCCGTTTGCTGTTGCCCAACATCCTATCGCCCCATCGCCGGGCCGAGGATGAGGCTGCGGATTTTTGGCGTCAGCGGCCTGACGACATCGGCGAAGGGGCCGCCCTCGGCCCGCAAAGCCATCAACCCTTCGACCTCTTCGTCGATGGCCGCGATGGTCTCCGTCTTCTGTGCGTCGGTCAGCTCCCTCATGCCGGATATGGCATTCCTGAGCTTGACGAAAATGGCATCGAGTTCCGCGACCGGCATCGTCGCCAGGAACCCGCGGATGGTCTCGCCAAGCGCGACCTTCCAGCTGTCGGCGGTGAAGCCGGCTGTGCCGATCAAGCCCTTGTCCGCGGCATCGCGCTCGTACCAGTCGGCGGCGATCTCCTCGTCATAGGCGAACTGACCGAATTCGGGCTGCAAGGCCTCGATCAGGCCGACGACCGCCGACGCATCCCGCGCTGTCAGCGCCAAGGCATGCGGGCTGTCGAACATCATGCCGGCAAGTGCGAGCGCGCCGGCCAGCCGGCGCATGGCTGCGAAACGCCGCTCAGCCATAACAGTCCTCCACAACGCCGGCCCGGGCACTGCTCGTCGCCTGGGACTGCAGAACCGAGCCGCCGATCGAGGCGGCCTGGCCGGCAATGACCCCACCATTGCCGGCCAGACCGCCAAGACCCCCCGCCATCGACAGGACACCGCCGAGCAGAGCCGCATTGGTCTGCGCCTTCGCCGCCTTCTTGGCGGCCTCGGCGCAGGCGGTTTCCGTCGATGGTTCGTTCCGGGCCTTGTTGCTGCCGGTCGCGCTCGCGATCAATGCCGTGTTGCTGTCGGCCTGGCCCGTTTGGCAGCCCGCCAGGGCAATGGTCAGGGCCACGAAAATGCTTTTTTTCATGGTGCTGCTCATCATCGGGCAGCGCGCGGCGGCAGCTTGACCTCGCGGTGATCGGTCACCGTGTTGCCCAACGCGATCGACAGCAGATAGGCACGCGGATTGAAGCCCGCCGCGGCCAGTGCCGACAGCGTCTTGAACAGTTGCGAATGAAACATCGTGCCCCCTTGGATTGCCGCCAATACGGTTCCGGTTTCGGAATCGCGCCGCAAACTAGGGGCATCAAAGGGGGACAGCTTGGACAGAACGGCACTGAAAGCGGCCAAAACGGCCCGGTATTGACGTTTTGCAGGCCGCGGCGCATATGACCGCGCTCTTGGCATGGGGGTGTCGATGACTGCGACGATGGGGCCATCAGCTTCGTTCAGGCTGGCGACGGAGATGTTTCCGGAGCGGGATCGCGTCGAGATTACGCGCGAGGTTTACGGCCGCACGGTTCTGAGGGTGGACCTCGATCCGCTGGCGCCGGCGCAGATTGACATGCGGGTGCGCGCGTTGCCGGGCCTCGGCATCGCCACCGGCAGCTCATCGGAATTCCGGGTGCATCGCACATCGTCGCTGATCGACAACGACGACTTCGTTCTTCTGGCGGCCCTCGATGGGGGCAGCGTGATGAAGCACCGCGGCCGCGAGGAGGCGGTCGGCAACGGCCAGGCGCTGATGATGAGCGGTGAAGAGGTTGGCCTCAACCTGATCGGCGCCGGCGGGTTCCGCTTCATCAATCTGAGTTTTTCGCGCAAGCAGCTTTCGCCTCTGATCGGCGATCCGGCAGCGGTCCTTATGCGGCCCTTGCCGACCCAAAGCGGGGCGATGCGGCTGTTGCTCGACTATATCAACTCGATCCAGGAGGTCGGAGACGAGTTGACTGCGGAGGCCTGTCACCTTGCGACGACGCATGTCTTCGACCTTGCCGCACTCGCCATGGGCGCGACCAGGGATGCGGCCCAGATCGCGCGCGGCCGCGGCGTCAGCGTTGCCCGCTTGCGCGCCATCAAGGCCGATATCGTCGCGCATGGTGGCCATGTCGACCTGTCGGCGCGGGACGTCGCCCCCCGCCACGGACTGTCGGCCCGCTATGTCCGCAAGCTGTTCGAGAGCGATGGCACATCCTTGATTGATTTCATGATGAACCAGCGGCTGGCGCGTGCCCATCGCATGCTCGGCGATCCGCGCCATGCCGGACGCAGCATCACCGCGATCGCCTACGAGGCCGGCTTCAACGATCTTTCCTATTTCAACCGGGCGTTCCGCCGCCGTTATGATGCCACTCCCTCGGACGTGCGCGCTGCGGCTTGCAAGCACTGACGCCAAAGCGCCGCCTGCCGGGCGGCGCTCCCGTGCCGTGCCGTCCATGCTGTTGGACTCATTTGATCGCGTCTATTCGGCGGCCTTTGCCCCGGGATCGGCAACCTTGTCGTCCCAGACCATCTGCCGGTAGTCGAAACCATATTCCAGCGTCGGTTTGACGATGCGGAAATAGGGCGACAGGTCGAAATCGCGCGGCGTGTAGAGCGAGTGGTGGCGGATGTGCAGGATTTCCTTGCGCGAATAGTTCGACTGCGCGGAGGCTCGGCCGGGCGCACGGGTGATTTCGGGCAGGATCGGATAGCGGATCTGGCCATAGGCCTCGGCGATCAGCGTCGAGCAGATCGCCCGTGTCGGATCGCCGGAGCCGAAGGCCAGCATGCGGCGGCGCCAGCGCACCGGCACCGGCGGTGTGGGCAAGAAAAAACGCAGCATGTCGAAAATGTTCTTGAGGTCGTATTTCAGGCCGAGCCTGCCGATCATGAAGGCGACGACCTTGTCGCGATCCTCCGGCGCCAGCCCGCTCGCCCGGCAGATGCGGGTGTTGTAGGTGCGGTAGCGCGACAATGGCACGGCGACGCAGCCTTCGCCGATCGTGACCTCGATCAGGCGCGGCCGTTCCGAGCCGTCTTCCGGCGCGGGCAAGGCATCGCCGACATAGAAGGCCGCATGCGACCAGGTCGACTGGGTCAGGTACTTGATCGCCGCCGAGATCTTCTGGTTGCCCTCGATCAGCAGGATGTCGCCCGGCTCAAGCGTGCGGCGCAGCGTTTCGGCATCGGACGGAGTGTAGGGCTCGTAGCCGGACGATTCTCCCTGCAGCCGGCCGGCAAGCCAGCGGCCAAGTCGATCCAGAAGCGTGTCGCCGGGCTCGGTCATGCCCCATGGCGATTAGCATGGGCGGGTAATGAGGGCTAGCGCACGCCTTCCTCCCCCGTCCGGAGCGCGAGGAAGAGCGTCCTACGATGCCGCGGCCTCTTCCGGCGGCGCAGCCAGATCGTCGCGCGCCTTGCGGGCCAGTTTGCGTGTCGAGCGTTTGGGATTGTCGCCGAACAGCTCGGCCGCTTCGGCCAGGCAGCTCTTCTTCAGCTGCTTCTCCGACCGTTTCAACAGCTTGCCCAGAAGTTTCGTGTCCTCGGGCAGCCCGAGTGGCTGGTCGTCGGCCTCGAGCAGCGCGCGCATCATCAGCACATCGTGCAGGTCGCCCAGCCGCTCGCCCAGTTCGTCGACCGCCTTGCGCCGGGCCTTGATCGGTGTCGGCCACAGCCTGCCGAGCAGCGACAGATGCATGCCGTGGGTCTTGGCCGCCTTGCGCAAATCGTGGAAATCATCGGCCGCGCCCCGCGATCTGGCCTTGTCGAGCGCCTTCCTGGCACGGCGCAGCGTGACGCGGGCACCTTCGGCAAGCACGTCGGCCGCCTGTTCCGGCTGGTCGGGCAAGGCCAACGCTTCGACGCGTTTGAGGCCATCCTCGCAAGCGGCGGTCGCCGCGCCGATCGCCGCCTCGAGCCCGCTGCCTTCGTGCAGTTCATGCTGGCGCGCGATCAGCCTGTCGCGCGCAGCAGTAAGCCCATCGTCGGCGCTCTCCTTGGGAAAGCTCGCCGCCAGCCGGTCGATGGTTTCGATCAGCGCTGTCGCCTCGCGCGGACCGGCAAGCAGGCCTGCTACATTGCGATAGCACTGGTTCTCGGTCTCGCAGAATGTTTCGTCGCCGGAACGAACAAGCCGCAGCAGGGCGCGGGCGCTCTTCAGCCGCTTGCGGCACTTGTGCAGCGCCTGTTCCGGCCGGCTCCGTGCGGCGTCAAGGTGATGCAGCGCCTTGCCGATTTCCTCGGCAAGGATACGCCTGACCTCGCCGGTCAGCGGCAGGCGCGGATCGATACGAAAGCTCATGCGGCGATCTCCGGTATCCCCCCAAGGGCGAGCGACGCGTTGTAGAATTTTGACTCGCCGGTGACTTCGCGGCCGAGCCAATCAGGCAGCATTTCGTCCGGCACGTCCTCCGGCGTCTCAAGTTCGGCGATCACAAGTCCCGCAAGCGGACCGCCGAAGACATCGATTTCGTAGAGATAGCCACGGTGCCTAACATGGTGACGTGTCTTCTCGATGACACGTCCGATGGCAAAGTCCAGCATCTCCACCGCCTCCGAGAGCGGGATCGAGTATTCGAATTCGTCGCGTTCGCGCGCCTTGCTGCCGAATTTGAGTGTCAGCTTGGCGGAACCGCCATCGCTGATGCGGATGCGCACCGTGCGCCCGGGGCCGGCAGCGAGATAGAACTGGAGAATGCGGATATTGGCCTCGGCCAGTTCCCGCCATGCGGTGCTGGTGACCAGGAATTTTCGTTCGACTTCCTTGCCCATGGCCGCGCACTAAAGCGTTTGCCGCCGTCGATGGCAAGATAATGACGAACAGAACTTGACTTTAATCAATCGATTGATTAAACTGCGCTCATGGTCAAACTGCCTGAGCCCAACATTCTTCGCCGCGAGCCCGCCGAGATGACGCGCGCGGCCCTTGTCCAGGCGGCGCTGAAGCTGTTCGGAAGGCAGGGCTTCGATGGCACCTCGACGCGCGAGATCGCCGCCGAGGCGCGAGCCAATATAGGCTCGATCGCCTATCATTTCGGCGGCAAGGAGGGTCTTCGCGCCGCTGCCGCCGACTTTATCGTCGAGACCATCCAGGGTGTAGCCGGCCAGGCGCTCGGCAATGTACAGGCGCCTGCGCCGGGACCAGCCAATCCGGAGGCGGCGCAAGCGCTACTCTTCGCGGCGCTGGAGCGGATGGTCGGCTTTGTCGTGGCCAGCCCGCAGGCCGGCGAGATCGTGCAGTTCGTGTTGCGTGAGCTTTCGCATCCGACGGCAGCCCTCGACCGCATCTATGACGGCGTCTTCGAGCCGACGCATCGCCGGCTGTGCCAGCTCTGGGAACAGGCGACCGGCGAGCCCGCCGAAAGCGAGGCCACAAGGCTCACCGTGTTCACGCTGATTGGCCAGGTCATCTATTTCCGCATCGGCCGCGAGGCGGTGATGCGCCGCATGGGCTGGAAAGACATCGGCGCCGCCGAGGCGGCCAAGGTGGTGGCGGTCACATCGGGTAATCTCAAGGCCATATTGGCTTCCAAAAAGAGCAAAGCATGAAGGGGCAAAGACCATGAGCTTTCTGTGTTCGCTGCCGCTCGCCGCGCAGCTCTTCTCGGCCTGTGCCCCGGCTGCCCCGCTGGCCGTCGGCTATGTCGAAGGCGACTATGTGCTTCTGGCGCCGATCGAGGTGGCGCAGGTCGAGACCGTGACCGTCAAGCGCGGCGATCGTGTCACGCCCGGCACCACCGTTGTGACGCTGGAAAGCGCCGATGCAAAGATCGCGGTGGCGCAGGCGCAGGCCGGCCTTGCCCAGGCGCAGGCGCAGTTGGCCGATCTGCAGATCGGCAAGCGGCCGGAAGAGATCGCCGTGCTGAAGGCCGAGGTCGACATGGCCAGCGCCCAGGCCGCCGACGCCAAGCGCAAATACGACCGCGCCGCCGATCTGTTCAAGCGCGGTGCCGGCACGCAGGCCGACTTCGACACCGCGTCGGCCTCGCTCGAAACGGCCAATGCGCAGGTCGGCCAGGCCAATGCCAATCTCGCCGTCGGCGGCCTGCCTGCACGGGCCGAAACGATCAAAGCCGCCGACAATCAGGTCAAGCAGGCGCAGGCCGCGTTGGAGCAGGCGCAGTGGCGGCTATCGAAGCGGGTGCTGGCAGCGCCTTCGCCGGGCCGCGTCAACGATGTCATCCGCAATCCGGGCGACACATCAGGTCCGACCGCGCCGGTGATTTCGATCCTGCCCGACGGCGCGGTGAAGCTCAGCGTCTACATCCCGGAGAGCGCCTTCTCCTCGGTCAAGGTCGGCACCTTGCTCGGCGTCCATTGCGACGGCTGCGGCCCGGATGTGAAGGCGCGCGTCAGCTACGTGTCGCCGGATCCGGAATTCACGCCGCCGGTGATCTATTCGTTGGAGAACCGGCAGAAGCTGGTCTACCTGGTCGAGGCGCGGCCGGAGGGCGATGCCGGGCCGCTGCAGCCCGGCCAGATCGTCGATGTTGATCTCGCGGACAGCGCAAGATGAACGCCATCGACGTCCATGGCCTGGTCAAGCGCTTTGGCGACAAGACCGTCGTCGACCATGTGACGATGTCGGTCGCCGAGGGCGAGATCGTCGGCTTTCTCGGCCCCAACGGTTCGGGCAAGACCACCACCATCCGCATCATGTGCGGCCTGCTGACGCCGGACGAAGGCGAAGGCACGGTGCTCGGCTTCAACATCCGCACCGACAGCCTGCGCATCAAGCGTGAAGTCGGCTACATGACGCAGAAATTCTCGTTCTACGAGGATCTGACGATCGGCGAGAATCTCGAATTCGTGGCGCGGCTCTACCGGCTGAAGCCGGTTGAAGAGCATGTCGCGAGCACGTTGGAGGACCTTGGCCTGACGTCGCGCCGCAACCAGTTGGCCGGCACCTTGTCGGGCGGCTGGAAGCAGCGGCTGGCGTTGGCCGCCTGCATCATGCACAAGCCGAAATTGCTGCTGCTTGACGAGCCTACGGCCGGTGTCGATCCGAAGGCACGGCGCGAATTCTGGGACGAGATCCATCGCCTGGCCAGCGGCGGGCTGACCGTACTGGTCTCCACCCACTACATGGACGAAGCCGAGCGCTGCCACCGCATCAGCTACATCTCCTACGGCAAGATGCTGGCCACCGGCACCGTCGCCGAGGTGGTGAAAAATGCCGGGCTGGCCACGTTTGTGCTGCAGGGTCCGCGGCTCGATCAGGTCGCCGAAGCGCTCCAGGGCCGCTCCGGCGTCGACCAGGTGGCGCCTTTCGGCGCGACGCTGCATGTCGTCGGCTCCGACAGGAAGAAGCTCGAAGCCGCACTCGCCGACGTCGAGAAAGAGCACAAGGGCGTGAAAGTTTCGCCCGGCGAAACCAGCCTCGAGGACGTCTTCATCCAGTTCATGTCCGGCTCGAAGGACAACATGGCATGAACAGCGTCTTTTCCTTCGCCCGGCTTGGCGCGCTGCTGATCAAGGAATTCATCCAGATGCGGCGCGACCGCATCACCTTCGCCATGATGCTCGGCGTGCCGCTGATACAGCTGGTGCTTTTCGGCTACGCCATCAACAACGACCCGAAAAGCCTGCCGGCAGCACTCGTGGCGACGAGCAACGATCCCTACACGCGTGCCATTGTCGCGGCGCTGCAGACCACCGGCTACTATCGTTTCGACCATGTCGCGCAAAGTGCCGCCGAGGCCGAGTTCCTGATATCGCGCGGCGACGTCGCCTTCGTCGTCACCATCCCCGCCGATTTCGCCAGGAGGGTGGAGAGCGGCAACAACCCGCAGATACTCATCGAGGCGGACGCCACCGACCCGGCGGTGGCCAGTGGCGCCATCTCGACGCTCGGCACAGTCGCCAGCCAGGCGCTGCTGAGGGCGCAAGGCACGCAGGAAGCCGCCGCCGAGGCCGCCAAGGGTCGGCTCGATGTCGTCGTACACCGGCGCTACAATCCCGAAGGCATCTCGCAATACAACATCGTGCCCGGCCTGCTCGGCGTCATCCTGCAGATGACCATGGTGATGATGACCTCGATCGCGCTGACGCGCGAGACCGAGCGCGGCACGATGGAAAACCTGCTGGCGATGCCGTCCAGCCCGCTCGAGATCATGATGGGCAAGGTGCTGCCCTATCTGGCGGTCGGCGGCGTGCAGGTGGTGGTGGTGCTGGCGGCGGCGAAGCTGCTGTTCGCCATCCCCTTCACCGGATCGATGTCGCTGCTCCTGACCGCCGTGCTGATCTTCGTGCTGGCGCTGGTGCTGCTCGGCTACACGATTTCGACCATCGCCCGCACGCAGATGCAGGCGCTTCAGCTCACCTTCTTCTTCTTCCTGCCGTCGATCATGCTGTCGGGTTTCATGTTCCCCTATCGCGGCATGCCGGACTGGGCGCAAATCTTCGGCGAGATCTTCCCGCTGACGCATTTCCTGCGCATCACCCGCGCGGTGATGCTGAAGGGCGCCGAAATGCCGGCGGTGGCAACGGAGATCGGCTGGCTGGTGGTGTTCGTGGCATTGTTTGCCGGCGTTGCGCTGGTGCGGTTCAGGCGGACGCTGGATTAGATGCCGCACGACCTCCGTCTTGGCACCAGCCTTTGCGGAAGGGAGAAATGCTTTCGCCAATCTCCATGGTTTGTAACTGCCACTAACCGTTGAGCGATTTCGGGCCGCTGACGAAGGCGCTCCCCTTGACGTAAAACCGCAGCGGGCGATCGGCATCCTTTGTAATGCCGATCCGGACGCCTTGGGCGATGTCGCCGGCTTGATGCTCGTCGGTTGCCAGCCATAGCGGGCCTTTGCGGCAAAGATCGAGCCCGTCGAGGGAACGATCGATCCGCAATGCCTGGGCCAGCCTTCCCGGTCCTCGCGCCAGGTCGCGCAAGCGGTCGATGCCGCGATTGAGCCGCATGAGCGCAATGCCTTCGAGCGGCTCGAGCGCCCTGATGAGCACGCCGGTTCCGACCCCTGCCATCTCGCTCGAAACGTTGAGCATGCAGGAGATGCCGTAGGCGAGATAGACATAGGCGTGCCCGGGTTCGAGAAACAGCGAACGGTTGCGCGGGGTCATCCCCCGGTAACCGTGTCCGGCGGCGTCACCGGTCACATAGGCCTCGGTCTCCACGATGCGGCCGCTGGCGATGCCTTCAGGCAGCTCGCGCACCACGACCTTGCCGATGAGGGTGCGGGCAAGGGATGCCGTATCGTCGGGCAGCTCGGAACGCGTGAGCGGGCGGTAGATGACCATGCTCAGCGCGGCGACGATTTGGCGGCGGGCGAGGAGTGATCCAAGGCGGAGCCCGTCGCCAGATACTCCATATCAGATTCCCTTGGACATCGCCGTCTCAAGCCGCCGCCATGATCCCGGCATAGGTGCGGAAATCGACATTGCCGCCGGACAGCACCACGGCAACGCATTTGCCGGACATCTCGATCTCGCCCGATGACAGTGCCGCCAGCGCCACGCAGCCGCCGGGCTCGACCACCAGTTTGAGATAGGCCATGGCGTCGCGCATCGCCTGCGCCGCCGCCTGGTCGGAGACGGCGATGCCACCGGTGAGGTTCCTGCGGTTGATCTCGAAGGTGATCACGCCAGGCTCGGCGGTCAGCAGCGCGTCGCAGATGGAGCTATGGCCGGGCTCGTTCGAAACCCTGGCGCCGGCGGCGAGCGAACGGCGGGTATCGTCGAAATGCTCGGGCTCCACGGCCCAGACCGCGGTGTCAGGCGAGGCATCCTTGACGGCAACGGAGATGCCACTCGACAAGCCGCCGCCTCCACAGGGGACGATCACCGCGTCGAGGTTGACGCCAAGCGCTTTTGCCTGGCGCATCAATTCGAGACCGATCGTGCCCTGGCCGGCAATGATGGCCGGATCGTCGAAAGGCGGCACCAGCACCATGCCTCTTTCCATGTAAGGACGGATCACGGTCATGCGGTCGTCGCGAAAGCGGTCGAACGGGACCACCTCCGCGCCCATCTTGCGCACATTGGCAATTTTCATCGCCGGCGCGTCCGAAGGCATGGCGATCACCGCCTTGACGCCGAACATCGCGGCCGAAGCGGCGACGCCCTGCGCATGATTGCCCGATGAGAAAGCGACGACACCTTGGCTGCGTTCCGCCTCGCTGAGCGACGACAGCTTGTTGTAGGCGCCGCGGAACTTGAACGAGCCGGTGCGCTGCAGCGTCTCCGGCTTGAACAGGATGCGGCCCCCGAAGCGTCTGTTCAGCTCCTGCGATTCGATCAAGGGGGTTTCGATGATCAAGCCGGAGAGACGCGCGGCGGCGGCGTGGATGTCGGCGATGCCGGGAAGGGCGGTCATGGTGGGTCCTGTGGGAAGATGTTGCCCTTCATGATGCCCGCAAAGGGAGGTGGCGCACCATGGGAAAAATGTGACCGTTACAAAGTTTAGCGAGTCATGATCGGCGTTTGCGCCGCCCCTCATCTGGCTGCCGCCACCTTCTCCCCGTAAACGGGGAGAAGGACGCTGTCGCCTTTGGTTTCGCCAATCTTCAGCGTTGCAAGGGGGTGCGGCGCCGAGATCGGCAAATTGGCCACCCGATTCTAGCCAAGCAAAGTCCTCTGCCTCTTGCCCCCACCCAGCTTGCGCCAGTTGTTGAAACGGTGGCTGGCGGCGGCAAAGGATATCTTCATCTGCTGGGCGACCGAGTAGCGCGACTTGCCCTCGTCGAACATGCGGTAGCAGCACTCGACGCCCTCCTCCGTCAGTTTGCCGTCCGGCGCCTTGTTGTGCGGGTTGGCGGGGTCGAATTTCTCGACCTGCTGCTCGACCAGGCCCTTCAGGCGCTGCAGGTCGGCCTCGATGCTGGCGATGAGATCGAGAACGGGCTTGGGATCATAGGGGTGCGGAGGCTGTTTTGCCGTCATCTGCCGGTTCCTTGTTCTTGGCTTGAGTCCAGCAATATAGGTGAACATTCACTGATAATGAAGAGTCACCGCGGGCGTGGGGCTTCAACAATTCTTGACCGCGACCCAAGCGCGCAATTGACCGAAGGTGTTCAAAACCCTAGTTTAGAACTATTCTAAACTAGGGTGAATTCCTCATGCTTTCCCGTGTTTTCGGCTTCGGCCGCCGCCCCTTCGAATCGCTCTCCGAACAGGAGATCCTGGCGCTGGCCATTTCCTCCGAGGAGGATGACGGTCGCATTTACCGGGCCTATGCCGACGGGCTGACGGAAAACTTCCCGCAGTCGGCAAAAGTGTTCGAGGAGATGGCCGAGGAAGAGGATGGCCATCGCGATGCGTTGATCGAGCTTTTCCGCAAGCGGTTCGGCGAGCGCATACCGCTGATCCGGCGCGAACATGTGAAGGGTTATTACGAGCGCAAGCCCGACTGGCTGGTCCGGCCGCTCGGCATCGAGCACGTGCGCAGCCATGCCGAGGCGATGGAGCGGCAAGCCTACCTTTTCTATGTCGAGGCGGCCAAGCGCACGGCAGATGCTTCGACGCGAAAACTGCTCGACGATCTGGCGGTGGCCGAACTGGGCCATGAGAACCTGGCGCAGCGGCTGGAACAGAAACATGTGCCGGGCGCCGTCAAGGCCGAGGAGGCCAGCGCCGAGCAGCGCCAGTTCATCCTCACCTATGTGCAACCAGGGCTGGCCGGGCTGATGGACGGGTCGGTGTCCACTCTGGCGCCGATCTTTGCCGCTGCCTTTGCCACGCACGACACCTGGCAGACGCTGCTGGTCGGGCTTGCCGCCTCGATCGGCGCCGGCATTTCGATGGGCTTCACCGAAGTCGCTTCCGACGACGGCAAGCTGTCGGGCCGCGGCTCGCCGATCAAGCGCGGTCTGACCGTCGGTATCATGACGACGCTGGGTGGTCTCGGACACGCGCTCCCCTATGTCATTCCGCATTTCTGGACGGCCACCGGGGTTGCCGCGGTGGTGGTTTTCTTCGAATTGTGGGCGATCGCCTTTGTCCAGAACCGCTACATGCAGACGCCTTTCCTGCGTGCCGCCTTCCAGGTGGTGCTGGGCGGCGCCCTGGTGTTCGCGGCCGGCGTGCTGATCGGGAATGCATAGTTTTTTCCCTTCCCCCCTTGTGGGGGAAGGTGGATCGGCGCGCAGCGCCGAGACGGATGAGGGGTGTTC
>NZ_RZTC01000048.1:0-48216 GCF_004023165.1 Mesorhizobium sp. M7A.F.Ca.MR.176.00.0.0
GCGACTTTGGCGGTGAAGCTTTCATATATCGAGGCTTCGACCAGCAGCCGCGACGACGAGGTGCAGCGTTCGCCATTCAGCGAATAGATCATGAATACGGCGGCGTCGGCGGCGCGCTCGAGATCAGCGTCGGCAAAGACGATCACCGGGTTCTTGCCGCCAAGCTCGAAATGCACGCGCTTCAGCGTGTCGGCGCCTTGTTTCACGATCATCGAGCCGGTGCGGCTCTCGCCGACAAAGCCGATCGCCTTGATGTCGGGATGCTCGGTCAACGCCTTGCCGGCATCTTCACCCAGGCCGTTGACCAGGTTCCAGACACCCTTCGGCAGGCCGGCCTCCTCGGCGATCTCGACCAGCAGGCGGGCGGTCAGCGGCGAGAATTCAGCCGGCTTATGAACCACGGTGCAGCCGGCCGCCAGCGCCGGTGCGATCTTCCAGGTCGACAGCATGAACGGCGTGTTCCACGGCGTGATGATGCCGACCGGGCCGATCGGAACGCGCGTCGTGATGTTGACCTGGCCGGACGTCCGCAGCGTCTCGCCGTCTCGGGCTTCGGGTGCACGGTCGGCGAAGAAGCGGAAATTCTCGGCACCCCGCAACGCCGCCTTGGCCATGAACTTCAGCGCCTGGCCGGTATCCATGCATTCGACGAAGGCTATCTCCTCGGCACGCGCCTCGATCGCGTCGGCGATTCTGTGCAGCAGCTTCTTGCGCGCTTCGCCCGGCATGGCGGCCCAGGCCGGAAACGCAGCCTTGGCTGCCCTGGCGGCGCGGTCGATGTCGGCGGCTCCGCCGCGCGCGACGCTTGCCAGCGGCTTCAGGTCGACCGGCGACAGCGTTTCGAACGTCGCGCCGTCGAGCGCCGGTACCGCCTCGCCGCCGATCTGGTTCAACACGCCGTCGCGCTTGAAGCGGGCCAGATAGGCCTCGGCCTTGTTCAGATTGCCTTGCAGGTCGGACATATCGGGTTCCGTCACTTGCCGCGCAGTCGCGGGTGGATTGCGTTTCTCTTCCAACTCAGCTCCGGGTCGATTTCCCGGATTTCGAGCGACAGGGCGAAATGCGGGGTCTCGAACAGGGTGGCAAGGTATTCGCTCACCGCCGCGAAGACGGCCTCGCCGGTCCGCTTCTTCTCATCAGGGCTGCGGCCGGTGCCGATGCGGAACGACATGTCGAGAAAGGCGTTTTCCGGCAGACTGTCGGCCATCGCGTAAGCCTCGGCGCGAAAGGCCCGCACTCGCACGGCGCCGGTCTCGAACAGCCCGGTGTCCAGCACGGTGCGCAACACCAGCGCGCACAATTCGCCCATGTCGACCCTGGCATCGAGATTGGCTGAATACTCGATGGAAAAGTGTGGCACGGCGTTTCCCTGGTCTATTGCTTTTGTTGTAGTTAACGCGTTAATTACATGCAGCGCCGACGAAGTCAAGTCTTGCATCGGCCTTGGCGCAACGATACGGGATGGCAGCAACGGGCCCTGGCAGGCGGATTCGGCTGAGGGAAGGCCTGTTTTCGATCGCAAGCGTGGGAGGCTCTTTTCTTGCTGCCTGAAAACACCCGTCGTTCCCTGCCGATGGCGCTGCTTCATGCCCGCGAAGCGGTGATGGCGCGGTTTCGGCCGATGCTTGCGGCGCATGACGTGACCGAACAGCAATGGCGCGTGCTGCGCGTGCTGAGCGAAGCCGGCCCGGTCGAGGCGACGGAACTCGCCGACCGCGCCTCGGTTTTGCCGCCCAGCCTGACGCGCATCATCAAGGCGCTCGAGGGCCGCAAATTCATCACCCGCAACAAGGCCGAAGGCGACGGCCGACGCGTCGTTCTAACCATTGCGCCCGCCGGTTCCGCCCTGATCGACGCCCTGTCGCCGGAGCGTCGCGTCATTTATGACGACATCGAACAGCGCTTCGGCCACGAAAAGCTCGAGCAGTTGCTCGATCTGCTGGAGACGCTGATCGACGGCGAGAGCTGATCGTTCCGGCTACCGCGGAAGTTTCGACGGTCGCTTGGGTTGACGGCCCGCATACCTTGGGAATGGCCGAAACACCCGATGGGGGTCAGCTAACCTCGCAACCTCGCCCCTTCCGGATCGAAGAAGGGTATCGGCGCCGCCACCGCACGCGTCGGCTTACCACCGATATCAATGCTCAATTCGGTGCCGACAGCCGTGAACGGCAGCCGCAGATGCGCGGTGGCCAGCACCTTGCCGAGGGAATAGCCGTGGTCGCTGTAGGTGACGATGCCGGCGTCCTCGCCATCGGCCAGAATCCTGGCATCGGCCGCGGCCGGCTTGTCGCCGTCGAGGATCAGTCCGACCCATTGCTCGTCGAGGCCCTTGTCGCGAACCTTGAGCAAAGCTTCGCGGCCGATGAAATCGCCCTTGTCGAACTTGATCCAGCGGTCGAGGCCGACATGGAACGGGGTGCGGGTCTCGTCCATGTCGATGCCGTGCGCCGGATAGGCCTTTTCCAGGCCCAGCGTGAACATCGCCAGCACGCCATAGGGTTTCAGGCCAAAGTCACGGCCGGTGCGCATCAGCGCGTCCCAGAGAGAGGCCGCCTCGTCGGCCGGCACGAACAGTTCGAAGCCGAGTTCGCCGGTGACGCCGGTGCGCGAGATCAGTACTCTCGTGCCGTTGATATGGCCCGACGTGAACGACCAGCGCTTCAGTCCATCCAGATCGGCATCCGCGATCAACGCTTTCAGCAGTTCGCGCGAGCGCGGACCCTGGATGGTCGGGAAGGCGATGGCCGCCGTGATGTCGGTGACATAGGCCTTGCGGCCCTGAGCGTGATGCTGCAGCCAGGGCAGCATCTTCAGGCGGTTGACCGAGCCGGTCACCAGCATGAAGTGCTCCGGGCCCAACCGAAACACGGTGAGGTCGTCCATGATGCCGCCATCCTCGCGGCAGACCGTGGAATAGCGGACCTGGCCCGGTTTCATGGCAGCGGCATTATTGACGATGACATGGTTGACCAGCGCCTCGGCCTCCGGCCCCTTGATATCCATCTTGCCCATCGTGCTGAGATCCTGCACGCCGACATTCCTGCGGGTGTTCAGGTGCTCGTCGGCAATGCCGGAATAAGTTTTGGCCGAGATGAAATCGCCCCCGACACGACCCATGGTCGCGCCCAGCCCGACGATGCTGCTGTAGAAAGGGGAACGCCGCTCAGCCAAGGAAATCTCCATCGTTCATGAAAAACGGCAGCGCCAGGCAGCGCTGCCGGAAGGCATTTGTTGTCGTTCTCAGCTGCCGTAGACGTCGAAGGAAAAGTATTTGTCGTTGATTTCCTTGTACTTGCCATTGGCGCGCAGCGCGTCGATGGCCGCATTGAGCTTGTCGGCCAACTCCTTGTTGCCCTTCTGCAGGGCGATGCCGACGCCGGGGCCGTGTATGGCCGGATCGGCCGTCAGCGTGCCGAGCAGCTTGCAGCAGGCGCCGTCTGGCTTCTTCAACCACTCGGTCAGGATGATCGAGCCGTCCATCATCGCGTCGAGGCGGCCATTGGCCATGTCGGTGCGGGCATCGTCGCCCGTCGGATAGGCCTTGACCGTCGAGCCTGCATATTTCTGGTCGGCGAATTTCTGGTGTATGGTCGCGGCCTGCACGCCGAGCGCCTTGCCTTTCAGATCGTCCGGCGAGGTGCCTGATATGGTCGAATCCTTCGGTACGGCGATGGCCGGCGGCGTCTGGTAGTATTTGTGGGTGAACTCGATCTTCTCGGCCCGCTCGGGCGTGATGGTGATGTTGATGATGGCGTCGAACTTGCCGGCCTGCAGCGCCGGTATGGAACCATCGAAATCCTGCACGCTGAACTCGCACTCGGCCTTCATCTCGGCGCACAGCGCCTTCCCCAAGTCGATGTCGAAGCCGCCCAGCGTGCCGTCGGCACTGGCGTAATTGAAGGGCGGATAGGCGCCCTCGGTGCCGATCCTGAGTTTTTTGTCCTGGGCGGAGGCGGCGCCCGTGGCAAGGGTGAGAGCGACGGAAGCGGCAAGCACGGAACGACCGAAAAGACGCATGTTCGAGTTCCCCGTTGAAAGCGGGAAGTCTACGGGC
This sequence comes from Mesorhizobium sp. M7A.F.Ca.MR.176.00.0.0, assembly GCF_004023165.1. NCBI lineage: Bacteria > Pseudomonadati > Pseudomonadota > Alphaproteobacteria > Hyphomicrobiales > Phyllobacteriaceae > Mesorhizobium > Mesorhizobium sp. M7A.F.Ca.MR.176.00.0.0. The sequence continues at coordinate 4,058 of NZ_RZTC01000048.1, forward strand.
TTTCATGATCCCGGCGGAGACGGAAACGACATGCGCTGCGGCGATCGCGGCGCGGCGAGCGGACCAAGCCCTCACGATTGGTCGTGCGTTAGCCGGCGCGCTGCTTGTTCGTCGCTGTCCGGTCGATGCCGAGTTCGCCTGCCGAGAGGACAACGCCAAATTTTTCGTTGGCTTCCTCGACCGTATAGTAACCCAACGCCACGTCGCGCAGCACCAGATCCGGATCGCGCTGCAGCGGATCGCCGTAGCCGCCACCGCCCGGCGTGCCGACACGCACGCGGTCGCCGGCCTTGAGCGCGATGTCCTGCTCCTTGGACAAATGCGGCGGTACATGTTCCTCGCCGTTGCGGAAGACGGTCACCATGTTGACCGCGCCATCCCTGCCGCCGAGTGCGCCTTGGGGGCCGAAACGGCCGTGATCCATGACGAAAGAAGCACGGGCGTCGCCGCGCAGGATTTCGACCTCATAGGCGAGGCCGAAACCGCCGCGATGCTTGCCGGCGCCGCCTGAACCTTCGCGCAAGGCATAGTGGCGGTAGAGCACCGGGAATGCCTGTTCCATGATCTCGACCGGCGGCGATTTGGAAATGCCGATGGTCGAGCAGCCATTGGTCAGTCCGTCATGGCCTGAATTTCCGCCGTAACCGCCGCCGGAGATCTGGTACATGACGTAATCGCGGCCGCGCGCCGGGTCGTTGCCGCCGAGCGCGAAATTGCCGCTGGAGCCGGCGGGCGCCGCCGTCACCTTGTCCGGCAACGCCTGCACCATCGCCGCGAACACCGCTTCGGCGATGCGCTGCGACACTTCAGCCGCGCAGCCCGAGACCGGGCGTGGATATCTGGCGTCGAGGAAAGTGCCTTCCGGCCGCTTGACTTCAAGCGGTTCGAAGGCACCGGCGCTGATCGGCACATCAGGGAAAATGTGGCGCATGGCGAGATAGACCGACGACAAGGTCGTCGCCAGCACACTGTTCATCGGCCCGGCGCAGGGCTTTGACGAGCCGGTGAAATCGAAGGTCAGCGTATTGCCCTGTTTCTCCACCGCGAGCGCGATGGTCAGCGGCTCGTTGACCACCCCATCGGAATCGACAAACGCCTTGGAATGGTAGGTGCCGTCGGGAATGGCTGAGATGTTGGCGCGCATCTGCTCGGCCGCGCGGCGGCGCAGTTCGGCGATCGCCTCGACAACCGTTTCATCACCGTAACGATCCAGGATCCCATTGAGCCTGTCCTGACCGATCAGCAGTGCCGCAGCCTGGGCGCGGATGTCGCCGATGCGCTGGTCGGCGACACGGATGTTGGAGCAGATGATGGCGTAGATCTCCGGATCGAGCACGCCCTTCTTGAACAGTTTTACGGGCGGCAGTCGCAGGCCTTCCTGCTCCACGGCAGTCGCCGAGGCTGAAAATCCCCCCGGCACCGAGCCGCCAATGTCAGGCCAATGGCCGGTATTGGACAGCCAGCAGAAAATCTTGCCGTCCCGGTAGACCGGCATGGCAAAGCGCACATCCATCAGATGCGTGCCGCCGAGATAGGGATCGTTGACGATGTAGATGTCGCCCGGCTCCGGGGCCAAGCAGCGGCCATCGGCGATCATCTCGATCACCGTCCTGGTCGAATATTGCATGACGCCGACGAACACCGGCAGGCCCTGGCTGCCTTGCGCGATCAGCGAACCATCGACGGCCGAATAGATGCCGTCGGAGCGGTCATTGGCCTCGGCGATGACAGGCGAGAAGGCGGCGCGCGAGAAGGTCAGGTCCATCTCGTCGCAGACCTGCTGCAGTGCCGCCTGCAGGACCGAAAGGGTGATGGCGTCGAGCTTTGCCCTATCAAGATTTGGCATCTCAGGCCTCGCCAATGTCGATGATGATGTTGCCGTCGGCGTCGCTGCGTGCGCGGTCGCCGGGCTCGAGCACGGTGGTGGCGTCCATCTGTTCGAGGATCGCCGGCCCTTCGATTTCAGCGTCGAGCGGCAGTTTTTCGCGCGCGTATACCGGCGTGTCGTGCCAGCGTCCGCTGTACCAGACCGGCCGGATCTCGCGCCGCGCCTCGTCGAGCGTTGTTGCGCGCCCAGCCGGGTCGATCAGGCGCGACAGGTCTATCGACGGGCGGACGCCCGTCACCGAGGTGTTGAGATTGACGAGGTTGGCGCGGATTTCCGGCAGTTCGACCTTGAAGCGGGCAAAATAGGCCTTTTCGAAAAGCTGCTGCAGCGTTGCCCGCGTCACCGATGAGGACGGCAGCGGCACGTTGATGATGTGGGTCTGGCCGACAAACTGCATGTCGGCGGAGTGCGTGACGCGGATCGTCTCCGGCTTCACCGCTTCCTTGCCGATCAGCTCTTCGCCTTCGTTCCGGTGGCGTTCCAATACAGTATGAAGCTGAGTTTCGTCGAGCACCGCCACCGGCTGGTTGATGGTGTTGACGAAGTCATGGCGCAGGTCGGCGACAACGCAGCCAAGTGCGTTGGTGATGCCCGGACGCGCCGGTACCAGCACCCGGGGCAGGCCGAGTTCGCGCGCCAGGGCCGTTGCGTGCAGCGGGCCGGCCCCGCCAAAGGCGAACAGCGCGAAATCACGAGGGTCATGGCCGCGCGACACCGAGACCATGCGGATGGCGCCCGCCATCTTCATGTTGCCGAGCCGCAGCACCGCGCCCGCCGCCTCGACGCCGGACAGGCCGGTCGCCTTGCCTATCTTGTCTTCGAAAATGCCGGTGACGCGCTCTGATGTGACGGGATTTTGGACCGCCAGCAGCTTCTTCGGCGCCAGCCGGCCGAGCACCAGATTGGCGTCGGTGATGGTCGGCTCGAGACCGCCGCGTCCGTAGCAGATCGGGCCGGGATTGGCGCCGGCACTTTCCGGACCGATCTGGATCAGGCCGGCCGCATCGACGCGGGCGATCGAGCCGCCGCCGGCGCCGACCGTGTGCACCGCCACCATCGGCACATGGATCGGCATCGCATATTCGATCTCGATCTCGTTCGAGACTGCCGGCTCGGCATTGCGGATCAGCGCCACGTCGGTCGAGGTGCCGCCCATGTCATAGGTGACGAGGTTTTCGAAGCCGGCGCGTTTTCCCGTGTAGGCGGCGGCGATGACGCCGGAGGCCGGGCCGGACATGACCGTCTTGGCCGATTCACGTGTGACGAAGCGGGCCGAGATCATGCCGCCATTGCCGTTCATGATCAGGAAGTCGCGGGCATAGCCTTTCGCGCCCAATTCCTTGCGCAGCCGCTCGACGTAGCGCTCGAGGATCGGCTGCACGGAGGCGTTGACCGAAGCGGTCACGCCGCGTTCGAATTCGCGCGCTTCCGACAGCAGCGCATGGCCTGCCGTGATGTAGCCGTTCGGCCAGAGTTCGGTGGCGATTTCGACGGCGCGCCGCTCATGTGCCGGGTTGGCGTAGGAATGCAGGAAATGGATGACCAGGGATTCGCAACCGGCCGCTATCAGCGTCTGCACTGCGTCGCGCATCTCGGTCTCGTCGAGCGGCGTGCGCACCGCGCCCGATGCTTCGACGCGCTCCGAGACTTCGAGCCTGAGATTGCGCGGAATGATCGGCACGAAGCTGCCGGTCATGCCATAGGCCTGCGGCCGCGTGCGCCGGCCCAGTTCGATCACGTCGCGAAAACCGCGCGTGGTGATCATGCCGGTTTTCGCCAGCCGGCGTTCGAGCACCGCATTGGTGGTGGTGGTCGTGCCATGCACGATGAGGTCGATGCTATCGATGGCAAATCCGGTGGCGCCGAGTGCCGAAACCACACCGAAAGCCTGGTTGTCCACCGTGGTCGGCGTCTTGGCCAGATACACCCGGCCGCCGTCGCTTCCGTCGATCAGGAGCAGGTCGGTGAAGGTGCCGCCGACATCGATACCGGCGACGACATTTCCCCGGGAATTGCGCGCTTGCGCCGAAATATTCTCTTCCATCGTCGAAACCCGAAATGCGCGGACTACGGATATGCGCCAGTTTGGAAAGCTGTTTTAAGGGAGCATCTTGACGCAAATATCGTTTGTATACTAATAAATTCCGGACACAAGAGCTTGCCGCTTTGCAGTGTGCGAACAGCCCGCCGGGATCTGAATGGTCCGGGCGTGCAGGTGAAAGTTTGGCGCCCGCGTCCACGGTTGGGCCAGAAGGTTGGTTTTGATGAACACCACATCCGCTCTCAACACCGTCGGCGCCCGACCGCTGCAGTTCCCGATTCCGGCCAACGTCTATGCCGAAACCGTCGTCTCGGTGAAGCACTATACCGATCGGCTGTTCTCGTTCCGCATCACCCGTCCGCAGTCGCTGCGCTTCCGCTCCGGCGAGTTCGTCATGATCGGCCTGCCCAATGCCGAGAAGCCGGTGTACCGCGCCTATTCGGTGGCGAGCCCGGCCTGGGACGAGGAGCTGGAATTCTTCTCGATCAAGGTGCCGGACGGTCCGCTGACCTCCGAACTGCAGAAGATCCAGGTCGGCGATACGGTTATCATGCGCCAGAAGTCGACCGGCACGCTGGTGGTCGACGCGCTGACGCCGGCCAAGCGGCTGTTCATGATCTCGACCGGCACCGGCATCGCGCCTTTCGCCAGCCTGCTGCGCGACCCCGACACCTACGACAAGTTCGATCAGCTGATCCTGACCCATACCTGCCGCGACAATGCGGAACTCACCTACGGCCAGGAGCTGGTCGCGGCGTTGGAAAGCGACCCGCTGATCGGCGAACTGACCACTGGACGCGTCACGCTCTACAATTCGACGACCCGCGAGGACTCAGCGCGCATGGGCCGCATCACCGCGCTGATCGGCTCCGGCAAGTTCTACAGCGATCTCGGCATCGACAAGCTCAGCCCGGAAACCGACCGCATCATGATCTGCGGCTCGATGCATATGCTGAAGGACGTCAAGGAACTGGCCGAAAGCCTTGGCTTCGAGGAAGGGTCGCTGAGCCATCCAGCGACTTTTGTCGTCGAGCGCGCCTTCGTCGGCTGAGACGCACCAACATCTCGAAGTCTATGTTTTTGACCGCACGGTCAAAAATTGCTGCTTTCGCCGCCTTTTTCGGTTATGACCGCCCGCAGGACTCGTGAAGTACGGCTTCACGGGCTATCTTCGGCACACGTCGCTGAATGAAAGGGCAGGAGATGAGCAGCACAATCCGCGAAGCCGATGTCGGCTCGTCCAAGGTGACGCCGCTGCCCGCGCGTGCCGCCGCCAACACAGCCGTTCCCCCGGACCATCGCATTGCGCGCAATCCAGGCATGAAGCTCGACCTCGGCTTCATGGAATCGGTGCGCAGCGTCAATCGCTCGGCGCTGGAACGGCGCGTCGCCAGCCTGACCAAGCGGCGCTCGATAAAGGCCGACAACCAGGCGGCCTGGCTGCTGCGCGCCGTCGCCTGCATGGATTTGACGACGCTGAATTCCAACGATACCGAGGAGCGTGTGCGTCGGCTCTGCGCCAAGGCGATCAATCCGTTCCGCCGCGACATCGTCGAGGGCCTCGGCATATCAGGTGAAACCATCCGCCCGGCCGCCGTCTGCGTCTACCATCCCTTCGTTGCCACCGCCGTCGATGCGGTGCGCGGCACCGGCATCCATGTCGCCGCCGTTTCCACCGCCTTCCCGCATGGCCTTACGCCGCTGTCGACCCGCCTGCAGGAGATCGAGGCCTCGGTCCGCGACGGCGCCGACGAGATCGACGTCGTCATCCCGCGCGGCCTGGTGTTCGGGGCCAAGTGGCGGGAGCTTTACAACGAGATCGTCTCGATGCGCGCCGCTTGCGGTGACGCGCATCTGAAGGTCATCCTCGGCACCGGCGACCTCGCCACGCTGCGCAATGTCATGCTGGCCTCGATGGTGGCGATGATGGCAGGCGCCGACTTCATCAAGACCTCGACCGGCAAGGAAAGCGTCAATGCGACGCTGCCCGTCGGCCTCGCCATGGTGCGCGCCATCAGGGCCTATTTCGAGGAAACCGGCTATCTCATCGGCTTCAAGCCGGCCGGCGGCATTTCTACCGCCAAGGCCTCGCTCGACTGGCTGGTGCTGATGAAGGAAGAGCTCGGCCGGCCATGGCTGGAGCCAGACCTGTTCCGCTTCGGTGCGTCGAGCCTCTTGACCGACATCGAGCGCCAGCTCGAGCACCATCTGACCGGACACTATTCGGCCAATCATCGCCACGCGATGGCTTGAGAGATTTACCCCCACCCGATCGGCAAGCCGATCGACCCTCCCACAAGTGGGAGGGGTGAAGGAGGCGCCCAATGAACATTCTCGACCGCTACCACGCCATGGAATACGGCCCGGCGCCGGAAGCCCGCAACGAGGCCGACGCCTGGCTTGCCGCGCGCGATTTCGGCAGGGCGCTGTTCATCGGCGGCGACTGGAAAGCCGCGTCCGGCGGCAAGACATTCGAAACCAGCGAGCCGTCTTCCGGCAAGCTGCTGGCCAAGATATCCGACGCCAACGCCGTCGACATCGACGCGGCGGTTGCGGCGGCCACCAAGGCGCTGCCGAAGTGGTCGGCAGCCTCGGGTTATCAGCGCGCCAAGGTGCTTTATGCCATCGGCCGCGCCATGCAGCGTCACCAGCGCCTGTTCGCGGTGCTGGAGACCATCGACAATGGCAAGCCGATCCGCGAAAGCCGCGACATCGACGTGCCGCTGGCGATCCGCCACTTCATACACCATGCCGGTTGGGCGCAGGCGCTGGACAAGGATTTCCCCGGCCACAGGGGTGTCGGCGTGGTCGGCCAGATCATCCCGTGGAACTTTCCGCTGCTGATGCTGGCCTGGAAGATCGCGCCGGCGCTCGCCGCCGGCTGCACCGTGGTGCTGAAGCCGGCCGAGTTCACGCCGCTGACATCAATCCTGTTTGCCGAGATCTGCGAGCGCGCCGGCGTGCCGAAAGGCGTCGTCAACATCGTCCAGGGCGGCCCTGAGGCCGGCGTCGCCATCGTCAACCATCCCGGCGTCCAGAAGATCGCCTTCACCGGCTCTTCCGAGGTCGGCAAGATCATCCGCAAGGCGACCGCCGGCTCGGGCAAGAAACTGTCTCTCGAGCTCGGCGGCAAGTCGGCCTTCATCGTCTTCGAGGACGCCGATCTCGACAGCGCCGTCGAAGGCCTGGTCGATGGTATCTGGTTCAACCAGGGCCAGGTCTGCTGCGCCGGCTCGCGCCTGCTGGTGCAGGAAGGCATAGCCGACGCCCTGATCGCCAAGGTCAAGACGCGGATGAGCCGGCTGCGCGTCGGCAGCCCGCTCGACAAGAACACCGATATCGGCCCGCTGGTCGACTTGACCCAGCTTGACCGCGTCAAGGGCCTGGTTGCCGAAGGTGCCAGGCAGGGCGCCGTCTGCTGGCAGCCGGATGCGGCGCTGCCGTCTTCCGGCTACTACCATCTGCCGACGCTCGCCACAGGTGTTTCGCCGGCTAACATATTGGCACAAGAAGAGGTGTTCGGCCCTGTTCTGGCGACCATGACCTTCCGCAACACCGAGGAAGCGATCGAGCTAGCCAACAACACGCGCTACGGGCTCGCCGCCTCGGTGTGGAGCGAGAACGTCAACCTTGCTTTGCACGTCGCGCCGCAATTGAAGGCCGGCGTGGTCTGGGTCAACGGCACCAACATGTTCGACGCCGCCTGCGGCTTCGGCGGCTACCGCGAGAGCGGTTTCGGCCGCGAGGGCGGGCGCGAGGGCATGTTCGAATATCTCACGGCAAAGCTGCCGCTCGGCCCGGTCATCAAGCCGGCGACGACCTCCGCACAGCCAGTCGAGCAGCCGGACGGCGACACGATCGACCGCACCGCAAAGCTGTTCATCGGCGGCAAGCAGGTACGGCCGGATGGCAATTATTCGCTCGCCATCGCCACCGCCAAGGGCAAGCTTGCCGGCGAGGTTGGGCTCGGCAGCCGCAAGGATATCCGCGATGCCGTCTCTGCCGCCCGCGGTGCCAAGGCCTGGCCGGAGGCGACCGCCTATAACAGGTCCCAGGTGCTCTATTATCTGGGCGAGAATCTTTCCGGCCGTGCCGGCGAGTTCGCCGCCCGTCTCACCGAATTGACCGGCGCTACGCCCAAGGCCGCGCGGGAAGAGGTGGAACAATCCATCGAACGGCTGTTCCTCTATGCCGGTCTGGCCGACAAGTTCGAGGGCCGCGTGCACCAGCCGCCGGCGCGTGCCGTGACGCTGGCGCTTCATGAACCGGTCGGCGTCGTCGGCATCGTCGCCCCCGATAGCTCGCCGCTGCTCGGCCTGATATCGCTGGTCGCACCGGCTCTGGCCATGGGCAACACCGTGGTCGCGGTGCCGTCGGAGCGCTACCCGCTGCTGGCGACCGATCTCTACCAGGTCATCGAATATTCCGACATTCCCTCAGGCGCCATCAACATCGTCACCGGTCGCAGCGCCGAACTCGCCGGCGTGCTGGCCAAGCATGACGATGTCGACGGGCTCTGGGTGTTCGCCGACGCAGAGACCTGCGCCAAGGCGGAGGCAGAGTCCATCGGCAACCTCAAGCGCGTCTGGAGCGGCAATGGCCGCAGCCTCGACTGGGCATCCGACGAAGCCGCCGGCGACGCCTTCCTGCGCCGCGCCGTCGAGGTCAAGAATGTCTGGGTGCCTTACGGCGATTGATGTCCCGCCGCGCCGTTGAGACGGTTCGGGGTTGACGCACGGACAGATGTTCTTTAACGAGAAAAAACATCTTTATCAGTGAACGGTCAGCGGCGCAGGCTGCACGATCACGCGTGACTGGCACATGACGCCTTGGCCAGCCGCAGGTAGACCCGGACTATCCCAGCGGACGAGGAGAACAGCATGGCGGATCTGGCAGGCAAGGTCGTTGTCGTCACGGCAGCGGCGCAAGGCATCGGCAAGGCGAGCGCACTGGCGTTCGCAAAAGCTGGCGCCATCGTCCACGCCACCGACATCAACGAGGCACTGCTGGCGGAACTCGCCAGGACGCCGGGGATCAAGACCCGCAAGCTGGACGTACTCAACGACGAAGCCGTCAACGCCGCCTTTGCCGAGATCGATGTCGTCGACGTGCTGTTCAATTGCGCCGGTTTCGTCCATGCGGGCTCGATCCTGGAGATGAAGGACGGCGACCTCGATTTCGCGCTGAACCTCAATGTGCGCGCCATGATCCGCACCAGCCGGGCCGTGCTGCCCGGCATGCTGGAACGCGGCGACGGATCGATCATCAACATGGCCTCGCTGGCCAGTTCGACCAAGGGCGTGCCCAACCGCTTCGTCTATGGCCTGACCAAGGCCGCCGTCATCGGCCTGACCAAGGCGATCGCCGCCGACTATGTCGGCAAGGGTATACGCTGCAACGCCATCTGCCCCGGCACGGTCGAGAGCCCGTCGCTGCAGGACCGCATGCACGCGCAAGGCGACTACGATGCCGCCCGCGCAGCCTTCATCGCCCGCCAGCCGATGGGCCGGCTCGGCACGCCGGAGGAGATCGCGGATCTCGCCGTCTATCTGGCCGGCGCCACCTATACGTCAGGGCAGGCCTACAATATCGATGGCGGCTGGTCGATCTGACTGCGGAAATCTTGCCGAGCCGGACGATCTGGCCCTTTCCCGGCGTTTGACAGGGGATCGAAGAGTCTGAAAATCCCGCGCGCCGGCTATCTTGTATGGCGATCGCGCTTGTCCGTAGTCAGGTCGATGGGTACGGTCCGCCCGTTCTTTGAAGGCGCAATCGCCTTGGCGGAAAGTTTGCAAAAGGCCACGAGGCCGCAATCAGGAGAAGGATTTAGATGAAACTGCTGCGCTATGGCGAGGTGGGAAGCGAACGTCCCGGCCTGCTCGATGCGGATGGAACGATCCGTGATCTCTCCGCTCACGTCACCGATATCGGCGGCAAGACGCTCGACCCGGCATCGCTGGCGGCACTGGCCAAGCTCGATCCGAAGTCGCTGCCGGCGGTTTCCGGCAGCCCGCGCCTCGGCGCCTGCGTTGCCGGCACCGGCAAGTTCATCTGCATCGGCCTCAACTATTCCGACCATGCCGCCGAAACCGGCGCCACCGTGCCGCCGGAGCCGATCATTTTCATGAAGGCAAGCTCGGCCATTGTCGGGCCGGATGACGACGTGCTGATCCCCCGCGGCTCGGAGAAGACCGACTGGGAAGTCGAACTGGCCGTAATCATCGGCAAAACCGCCAAATATGTCAGCGAGGCCGATGCGCTCGACTATGTCGCCGGCTACAGCGTTGCCCACGACGTCTCCGAGCGCGCCTTCCAGGCCGAGCGGCAGGGCCAGTGGACCAAGGGCAAGAGCTGCGACACGTTCGGCCCGACCGGCCCATGGCTGGTAACCAAGGACGAAGTGGCCGATCCGCAGAACCTCAAAATGTGGCTGACCGTCAACGGCAAGACGATGCAGAACGGCTCGACCAAGACCATGGTCTATGGCGTCAAGTATCTGGTTTCCTATCTCAGCCAGTTCATGTCGCTGCACCCCGGCGACATCATCTCCACCGGCACGCCGCCCGGCGTCGGGCTGGGCATGAAGCCGCCGGTGTTTTTGAAGGCCGGCGATGTGGTGGAACTGGGCATCGAGGGCCTGGGCCAGCAGAAGCAGACGTTCAAGGCGGACGTTTAGGCAGGAGCTCTTACCTTCTGCTCTTGTGGGCTCCTGAAGGAGCGAAGACGGCTTGGCGCCCTTCCTCTACCCCGTCGATCGGGGGAGAGGTGTCGAGCGAAGCGGCGACGGAGTGGGGGTCGACTGCTCGGCGAGAGACTAGGCGCTCACTGGGTCGTGCCTAATTTTCGGCGACTGTGCTCGGGGGAAGCGGCTTCCCCCACTCCGTCGCCGCTTCGCGGCGCCACCTCTCCCCCCTCCGGAGGGAGAGGAAAGGAGCGCCGGTGTGTCTACTTCAGCACCTTGCCATCCGCCCCAAACCTGTACGTCTTCGCCGGATCCGGCGTCGCATAGAGCGTGGCTCCCGGTTCTGCATCGTACACCCCAAAAATCCTGACCGTAATCAGCCCGGCCTTCTCGCAATCGAGATACAGATTAGTGTCGGCGCCGAGGTGCTCGGCATGCACCACCGTTCCCTTCCAGGCGCCGGATTTCGGATCGACGGTCAAATGTTCCGGCCGCACGCCGATGGTCTTGGCGGTTTCGCCGAGCCTGGCGCCGTCGACGAAATTCATCTTTGGTGAGCCGATGAAGCCGGCGACGAACTCATTTGCCGGCGAATTGTAGAGCTCCATCGGGCCACCGATCTGCTCGATTTTCCCTGCGTTGAGCACCACGATCTTGTCGGCCAGCGTCATCGCCTCGACCTGGTCGTGGGTGACGTAGATCATCGTCGCCTTCAGCCGGCGATGCAGCTGCGCGATCTCCAGCCGCGTGTTGACGCGCAGTGCTGCATCGAGGTTCGAAAGCGGCTCGTCGAAGAGAAAGAGCTTGGGTTCGCGCACCACGGCGCGGCCGATGGCGACACGCTGGCGCTGGCCGCCGGAGAGTTCGGCCGGCCGCCTTTCGAGATAGGGCTCCAGCGACAGCATCGACGAGGCGATGCCGATGCGGCGGTCGATCTCCGGGGCGGGCGTGCCGGCCTGCTTGAGGCCGAGGCCCATATTGTTCTTCACCGTCAGATGCGGATAGAGCGCATAGGTCTGGAACACCATGGCGATGCCGCGCTTGGCCGGCGGCGTGGCCGAGACGTCCGCGCCATCGATGACGACGCGGCCCGAGGTCGAGTCCTCCAGCCCGGCAATGACCCTGAGCAAGGTCGACTTGCCGCAGCCGGACGGCCCGACGAAGACAACGAACTCGCCGTCGTTCACTTCGAGGTTGATGCCCTTCAGCACCTCGACCGGCCCAAAGGCCTTCTTCACGTTCTCGATGTTCAGCGAGCCCACGGCTTCGTCCCTGTTCTAGAGTTTGACGGCGGTGCCACTGCGCACGCTCTCGTCGGCTGCAAGGCAGACGGCGAGCGATTTGACCGCGTCGTCCATATGTTTGGTGAGATCGAGATCCTCGCGGATCGCCTTCAGCACGAAGGCCTGTTCGAGGTCGCAGAGATCCTGATGGCCGGGTTCGCCCTCCATCGACAGCATCTCGTCGGCGTTGAGAAACTTGCCGTCCGCGCCGGTCGCCGCACTGTGCAGGCGGATGGTCGAGGTCTTGGTGTGGGTGTCGATGTCATCGGACTTCACACCTTCCTTCATGACGATCGACACGCAGCCATTGGGCGAGATGACGTCCTTCACGAAGAACGCCGTTTCCGAAATCATCGGACCCCAGCCGGCTTCGTACCAGCCGACCGAGCCGTCGTCGAACAGCACCTGCAAATGGCCGTAATTGTACATCGACTGCGCCACCTCGTCGGACAGCCGCACGCCCATGCCACGCACCTCGATCGGCTTCGCATCGGTGATCTGCAGCATGACGTCGAGATAGTGCACGCCGCAGTCGACGATCGGCGACGTCGTCTGCATCAACTGCTTGTGCGTCTCCCAGGTGTGGCCCGAGGATTGCTGGTTGAGGTTCATGCGGAACACGTAGGGCCCGCCGAGCTTGCGGGCTTCGGCGATCAGCCTGATCCAGGAGGGGTGATGGCGCAGGATGTAGCCGATCACCAGTTTCCTGCCGTTAGCCTTCGCCGCCGCGACGACGCGCCTGGCGTCGGCCATCGTCGTTGCCAACGGCTTCTCGACGAAGACGTGGCAGCCGGCCTCGAACGCCCTCACCGCATAGTCGGCATGGCTGTCGGAATAGGTGGCGATGCAGGCGACATCGGGCTTTTCCTCGCGCAATGCCTCATCGAAGGAGCGCCTGATGCCGTAACCCGACAGCCCGTCCGGCAGCGGCACGTCGGAGCGATTGATCAGCGCCGCGATCTGGAAACCTGGATTGGTATGATAAGCCAGCGCATGGCTGCGACCCATATTGCCGAGCCCGGCGACGACGACGCGAAGAGGTGTTTCAGAACTCACTTGACGGCTCCGGACGTGATGCCGCGGATCAGCTGCCGCGAGAAGATGACGTAGAGGATCAGCACCGGCATGATCGCCAGCGACAGGGCTGCCAGGATGGCGTTCCAGTTGGTGACGAATTGGCCGAGGAACAGCTGCGCGCCGAGCGTCACGGTCTTGGTTTCCTCCGACGGCGCCAGGATCAGCGGGAACCACAGGTCGTTCCAGATCGGGATCATGGTGAAGACGGCGACGGTCGCCATCGAGGGCCTGACCAGCGGCAGCACCAGGCGGAAGAAGATGGTGTATTCGGACAGGCCGTCGATGCGGCCGGCATTCTTCAGATCGTCGGACACCTGCTTCATGAATTCCGACAGGATGAACACGGCAAGCGGCAGGCCCTGCGCGGTGTAGACCAGGATCAGCGCCGTCAGCGTGTTGACCAGCCCGCTCGCCACCATCAATTGCAGGATGGCGACGGTGCCCAGCCGGATCGGGATCATGATGCCGAGCGCCAGATAGAGCCCCATCAGCGAGTTGCCGCGGAAGCGGTATTCCGACAGGGCGAACGCCGCCATGGCGCCGAACAGGAGCACGAAGAACAGCGAGGCGACGGTGACGACGAGGCTGTTCTGGAAATAGTGGATGAAGTCGCCCTGGCCGATGACGGTCGTGTAGCCGATCAAGTCGAAGGTCTTTGGCGTCGGCGGCGTCAGCGGCGCGCCGAAGATGCCGGCGCGGGACTTGAACGAATTCATGATGACGAGGATCACCGGAAACAGCGCGATTGCCGTGTAGGTCAAAAGGATCGCGTGGGCGCCGATGGTGCGGGGCACGGAACGGGTGGCGGTGCTCATCTCTCGGCCCCTCAGAACTGATAGCGACGCAGGCGCGTCTGGACGAGGAAGAGGTAGACGCAGACGCCGCCGAGGATGATCAGGAACATCATCGTGGCGATCGCCGCGCCCATATTGGGGTCGCCGGTCTGCAGCTGGAAGCCGAAGAAGGCGCGGTAGAGGAAGGTGCCGAGAATGTCGGTCGAATAGTTTGGCCCGGCGAGCGCGCCTTGCGCGGTGTAGATCAGGTCGAAAGCGTTAAAATTGCCGACGAAGGTGAGGATCGAGATGATGCCGATCGACGGCAGGATCAGCGGCAGCTTGATCTTCCAGAACTGTGAAAGGCCGGTAATCCCGTCGCATTCGGCGGCCTCGATCACCTCTTCGGGGATCGACAGCAGGGCGGCATAGATCAGCATCATCGGGATGCCGACGAACTGCCACACCGAGATCAGGCTGAGTGCGGTCAGTGCATATTGCTCCTTGCCGAGCCACGGCGTGAACAGGCTTTTCAGGCCGACGATATCCATCAGATGCGGCGCCACGCCCCACAGCGGCGACAGGATCAGCTTCCAGGCGAAGCCGACGATAACGAAGGACAGGATGGTCGGAACGAAGATCGCCGTGCGGTAGAAGGCCGCGAATCTCAGTTTCGGGCTGGACAGCAGCGCCGCCAGCATGACGCCGATCGGGTTCTGCACGATCATGTGGATGATGAAGAACCAGACATTGTTTCTCAGCGCGTTCCAGAAACCCACCGACCAGTTGGGATCGCCGAACAGGGTGCGGAAGTTTTGCAGCCCGACGAAGACCTGGTGCTGCTCGATGTTGCGGAACAGCGACAGCTGCAGCGTGCCGGCGAGCGGCAGGATCATAATCGCCGTGTAGACAAGCACGGCCGGCGCCAGGAAGATGCCGATGTGCCAGCGGAACGATCTTTTCGGTCTGATATCTGCGGCCATGAGTTCGGTCCCCGCCGTCTCTCGGTTCCAAAGGGTATCGATCTAGATGATGCCTCGATGCACGGCCCGAACATTCCTGCCCGATGCGGCAAGAACAAAGGCCTGCGACTGATCAGCTAGCCTTCCCCGATGAGAGGGTAAGGCCGGGAGGCGGTGCCGACAATCGCTATCTGAATAAGCGCACTCTGAACGAGGTAGTCCGGAACCGGCCAGGCCTGCGCCCGGCCGGTTCCGTTGCCTGAGCTCTTACTTCGCCGGCTTGTACCAGCTGTCGAGACCGGTCTGCAGCTTCTTGGCCGCGGCTTCCGGCGTATCGGTGCCGTTGATGACGTTGGCCGATTCAACCCAGGTCTCGTTCTCGAGGTTCGGCGTGCCGCGCGACAGGATCTGGTAGGTCGAGCGGATCGTCGACTTGCACTTGCCGCGCCAGGAGACGAATTCCTGCGCCAGCGGGTCTTCCATCTTCACCGGCGCGGAGTTCAGGCTGAAGAAGCCCGGCAGCGCGTTGGCGTAGATGGTGGCGAAATCCGGCGAGGCGACCCAGGACAGGAAGGTCTTGGCCGCATCGGCGTTCTTCGAAGCCGCATTCAGGCCCATGCCGATATCGGTATGGTCCGATATGTAGCAGGTGTCGCCGGCCTTCTCGACCGGCGGCGGGAAGGCGCCCATCTTGAACTGCGCCTGGGTGTTGAACAGGCCGATTTCCCACGAGCCGGCCGGATAGATGGCGGCGCGGCCGAGCGTGAACAGGTTCTGGCTGTCCGGATAGGTCTGCGCCTCGAAGCCGTCGCCGAGATAAGGCTTCCACTTGGCCAGTTCCTCATACGGCGCGACCCAGTCCTTGTCGGTTAGCTTCTGCTCGCCCTTGATCAGTGCTGCGCGGCCGTCCTCGCCCTTCCAGTAGTTCGGGCCGATGTTCTGGTAGCCCATGGTCGCGGCTTCCCAGAGATCCTTGGTGCCCATCGCCATCGGGATGTAGGTGCCGTCGGCCTTGATCTTGTCGAGCGCAGCGAAGAACTCGTCGCGGGTCTCCGGCACCTTGATGCCGAGCTTGTCGAAGGCATCCTTGTTGTAGATGAAGCCGTGGATGACCGATGCCATCGGCACGCAGAAGCTCGCCTTGCCGTCGTCGGTCTGCCAGGCGGACTTGGCCACCGGCGAGAAGTTCTCCATACCGGGCAGCGCCGAGAGATCAGCAAGGTTGCCCTTCTTGAACAGCTCGAGCGACTTGTCGAACGGGCGGCAGGTGATCAGGTCGCCCGCCGAGCCGGCGGCGAGCTTGGCGCCGAGCGCTGCGTCATATTCGGTCGGAGCCGATGGCGCGAACACCACCTTGATGCCTGGGTTCTTGGCTTCGAAAGCCGGGATCAGCTTGTCCTTCCAGATGGCAAGGTCGTCGCCGCGCCAGCTTTCGATGTTGAGCGTTACGTCTTCGGCATAGGCAACCCCGGCCGAGCCGAGAATGCTGGTGCCCAAAAGCAGTGCCGTCAGTAGTTTCGTTGTCATGCTCAGTCTCCCTGTTGACCTTTTTCAGGTTCGGTTTTGATGAGAACAGAGGCTTTTGAGCCCTTGCACCCCTCGCAAGCCTGTTTCACCCCGATGAAAATCGGGATGAACCAGGCTCTATTTCTCTGTTCGAGCATGATCTTTTCCGAAAAGCGGCTTCCACTTTTCGGGATCATGCCCCAGCGCGGAAAGGGCCGGCCGCAGCTTCTGGCCGGCCTCTTCCAGTATCTTCTGCGCCGCGTCAGTGCTGTCGGCGCCGGCGGCGAGCAGAATGGCGGTCTTGACCGCGCCGCCGCTCTTCTCGAGCAGGCGGGCCGCTTCGTCCGTGCCGCGCCCGCTGACGGCGGCGACGATGCGCGCCGCGCGGTCGCGCAGCTTGATGTTGTCGGCCATGAGATTGACCATGTAACCGTCATGCACATGGCCGAGATGGATGGCGGTCAGCGTCGACAGCATGTTGAGCGCGATCTTCTGGGCGGTGCCGGCGCCCATGCGCGTGGAGCCGGCGATCAGTTCCGGCGGCGTTTCGAGCAGGATGGCGGTTTGTGCCTGGCGCAGCAGCGCAGAGTCCCTGTTGTTGGCGATGCCGATGGTGGCAGCGCCGCGGCGGGCAGCCTCCTCGATGGCCCGCACGGCATAGGGCGTCGTGCCGCTGGCGGAAATGGCGATCAGGCAGTCGCCCTTGCCGAGGCCGGCCTCGGCGACCGCTGCCGCAGCCTCCTCGGTATCGTCCTCCGGCCCGCCGGCGAGTGTGCGGAAAGCGTCGTCGCCGCCGGCGATCAGGATAGCGATGCGGTCGCGGTGAATGCCGAAGGTGCCCGGCAGCTCCAGCGCATCGGCCAGCGCCATCAGGCCTGAGCTGCCGGCAGCGGCGTAGGCGAGCTTGCCGCCGCTGTTCAGCCTGCCGGCAATGATCTCGGCGGCCCTGGCGATGGATGGAATGGCGTGGCGCACGACCTTGGCGGCTTCGATCTGCGCATCGGCCAGATAGGAAAGGACGGTGTCCGGGGCCTGGATGTCCAGCCCCTCGGCATTTTTGTGAAGCGCTTCGGTGCGCGTTTCGGCCATCCCGGTTCCTCCAATACCATAACAATACCAAAAAAATACCACTTGTCCACACGCATTAACGAATTCGCTGGTAGGAAGGCGTCGAGTCGACGAAATATTCAGATTTTTCAATAAAATACGGCTTAATCTTTTTGAAACGGAAATTAACCCTTGGCTATTGGTATTTTATTGGTATTATCCGCCCGGAGGAGAAATCACGTGAATTTCGTGCTCGGAATCGATGGCGGCGGCACCAGCTGCAGGGCCGCCCTGGCAACGGCGGACGGCACGGTGATCGGCCGCGCCAAAAGCGGCGCCGCCAACATCCGCACCGACCTGACCGGCGCCCGCTCGAACATCGTCGAGGCCGCGCGGCAGGCGTTTCTCGCCGCCGGGCAGAATCCGGAACTGATCCCGCGGACGCCGGCCATTCTCGGGCTGGCCGGCGCCAATGTCGGCACCTACCGGCAGCAGCTCGAAGCGATCCTGCCGTTCAGCATCAGCCGCGTCGAGACCGACGCCGAGATCGCGCTGGAGGGCGCTGTCGGCTCGGGTGACGGCGCCATGGCGATCCTCGGCACCGGCACCGCCTATATGGCGCGCAGACAAGGCAAATCGCGGGCCATCGGCGGCTGGGGTTTCCAGGTCGGCGACCAGGGCAGCGGCGCCCGTATCGGCCGCGACCTGCTCGAACAGACACTGCTTGCCTATGACGGCGTTCGCGCCGGTTCGCCGCTGACGCACAGCATGCTGGCCGTCTTCCGCAACAACCCGGAAGACGTCGTCGAATTCACCACCAATGCCAAGCCGGGCGATTTCGGCGGCTTCGCACCCAAGGTGTTCGAGCATGCCGAGAAGGGCGACAGCGTCGCCAACTGGATCCTCGACAGGGTGGTCGCCGATGTCGAAGCCTCGCTCGGCGCGCTCGACCTTGCTGACGACGCGCCGCTGTGCCTGCTCGGCGGGCTGGCGCCGCTCTACGCGCCGCGCCTGTCTGCCCGCTACCAGGCACTGCTGAAGCCGCCGCTCGACGACGCGCTGGGCGGCGCGGTGCAGATGGCGGTCCGCCTTTTCGCCGGACACGCGGAGGCAACTCGATGAGCGAGGCCGCCGACCAGATCTTCGCCACGCTAAAACATCAGGCGCAAAGCGGCGCGCCGCTTTATCTGCAGCTTCGCAAGAGCATCGAGGACGCGGTCAATCGCGGCCTGATCGGGCCGGGCGACGCGCTGCCTTCCGAGCGCGACATCGCCACCAAGGCCGATATTTCGCGGGTCACCGTGCGCAAGGCGGTGCAGGATCTGGTCAAGGGCGGCATCCTGGTGCAGCGCCACGGCTCCGGCACTTTCGTGGCGCCGCGTATGGAGCGTGTCGAACAGTCGCTGTCGCGGCTGACCTCGTTCACCGAAGACATGGCGCGGCGCGGCATGGCTGTGCGTTCGGCATGGCTCGACCGCGGCCTTTACGCACCTTCGCCCGACGAGATGATGGTGCTCGGCCTGTCCTCGAGCGAACTGGTGGCGCGCGTGGCGCGCCTGCGCATCGCCAACGACACGCCGCTGGCGATCGAGCGCGCCTCGCTGTCGGCCAGCGTGTTGCCCGACCCGGCCGATATAGGCTCCTCGCTCTATGCGGCGCTGGAATTGACTGGCAACCGGCCGGTGCGCGCCGTGCAGCGCATTTCCGCCGCCAATCTCGGCGACAGCGACGCGCGCCTGCTCGAAGTGCCGCCAGGCATTGCAGGCCTGCACATCGAACGCATCTCCTATCTGGCGAGCGGCAAGGTGATCGAATTCACCCGCTCCATCTACCGGGGCGACGCCTATGATTTCGTCGCCGAACTGCGGCTGACCGGGCCGAGCGAAGAGGGCCGACCATGAGCACGACAGAGCCGACCATGTCGGCAGAAATGACCCATATGCGGCGCGAGATCGAGGAGGTCCCGCAAGCGGTCGCCCGCCTGCTCGACGGCTCCGGCGCGGTGCTGACCGAGGCCGGGCGCGGCATCAGGGAACGCGACCCGCAGTTCGTCGTCACCGTGGCGCGCGGCTCGTCCGACCATGCCGCCACCTTCATGAAATACGCCGTCGAGCTGACCGCGGGCCTGGCCGTGGCGTCTGTCGGACCGTCGATCGCCTCGATTTATGGCCGCAAGCTCAGGCTCGCCGGCTCGGCCTGCCTGGCGATCTCGCAGTCGGGCAAGAGCCCCGATATCGTCGCCATGGCCGAAACCGCGCGGGCGGGGGGCGCGCTGACCGTCGCCATCACCAACACCGCTGATTCGCCGCTGGCGCGTGCTTCGGACTATGCGATCGATATCCTGGCCGGCCCCGAGCGCAGCGTGGCGGCCACCAAGACCTTCATCAATTCGGCGGTCGCCGGCCTCGCTCTGATGGCGCACGCCACCGGCGACGATGCGCTGTTGGCCGCACTTGCCCGCCTGCCGGAACATTTCAGCAAGGCGATCGCCTGCGACTGGATGAGCGTGCTCTCTGAGACGATCGAGAAGCAGAAGTCGCTGTTCATCCTCGGCCGCGGACCGTCGGCAGCGATGGCCAATGAAGCGGCGCTGAAATTCAAGGAGACCTGCGGCATGCATGCGGAAGCCTATAGCGCGGCCGAAGTCATGCACGGCCCGCTGGCGCTGATCGGCCCCGATTTTCCGGTGCTGGCGCTGGCTGCGCGCGACGCCTCCGAACCGTCCATTGCCGAGGCCGCCGACAGCCTGGCGGCCAAGGGCGCGCCGGTGTTCGTCACCTCCGCGCTTGCCAAACGCGCCGTGCGCCTGCCGCATGTTGCCACCGGCCATCCGCTGACCGATCCGCTGACGCTGATCGTCTCCTTCTACATGTTCGTCGAGGCCTTTGCCCGCCATCGCGGTCTCGATCCGGACACGCCGCGCAATCTTCGCAAGGTGACGGAGACAGTATGAGCGATCGCTTTGCCCTGACTGGCGCCCGGATTTTCGACGGCGACGACTGGCATGAAGGCCACGCACTTGTCGTGCGCGACGGTCTCGTCGAGGCCATTCTGCCCACTGGTGCCATCCCCTCGGATATCCGCGTCGTCGACACCGGTGGCGGCCTTCTGGCGCCGGGGTTCGTCGACCTGCAGGTCAACGGCGGCGGCGGCGTCATGCTCAACGACCACCCCGATGTCGCTTCAATCGAGACCATCTGCCGCGCGCACGCGCCCTTCGGCACGACGGCGCTGCTGCCGACGCTGATCACCGACACGCCTGCAATCACGGCCGCCGCTGTCGCCGCCGGCGAGGCAGCGGCGCGCCAGAAGGTGCCTGGGTTTCTCGGACTGCATCTCGAAGGCCCGCATCTGTCGGTCGCCCGCAAGGGCGCGCATGATCCGGTGCTGATCCGGCCGATGACGGATGCCGATCAGGCGATGCTGATCGCCGCGCGGCAAAAACTACCGGTGCTGCTCACCACCATTGCCCCTGAATCCGTCGAGCCGGCGCGCGTCGCGGTGCTCGCCAAAGCGGGCATCATCGTCAGCCTTGGCCACTCCGATACCGGCTATGCCGCCGCCAGCGCCTTTGCCGAGGCCGGCGCCTCGATGATCACCCATCTGTTCAACGCGATGAGCCAGATCGGCAACCGAGAGCCTGGCCTGGCGGGCGCGGCCATCGACATCGGCACCTTGTCGGCCGGTCTCATCGCCGACGGCATCCATGTCGACCCGGCCACCATCAAGATCGCGCTGCGCGCCAAGCAGGGGCCGGCCAGGATCGTGCTGGTCACCGACGCCATGGCGACAATCGGCACCGAGATGACGTCGTTCACGCTCAACGGCCGCACCATCTATCGAAGGGACGGCAGCCTGAGGCTCGCCGACGGAACGCTGGCGGGCGCCGATCTCGACATGATCTCGGCCGTTCGTTTCATCCACCGCGTCGTCGGGGTCGAGCTTTCCGAAGCTTTGCGCATGGCCTCACTCTATCCGGCGCAAGCAATCGGTCAGTCGCACCGGCTTGGCCGATTCGCCAACGGCACGGCTGCGGATATTGTCGCTCTGTCGGACGATCTCGACACGAAGGGCGTCTGGATCGGCGGCGAAAAGGTTTTTGCGGCCGGCTCCGACACTGTGCGTTGATATCAGGTCAAGTCGGCTGACGTCATGAAACCTTTTGATTTTGAGGTCGTTGTCGGAGCGTATGTCCGAGGCGAAACCCAAATTGAAACAGGCCGACGGCATCAAACCGCGCGGTGCCTTGAAGCCGCCACAGAAAGCGCCGCGTGACCAAAGGCCACGCCACGAGGAGCTGCGCGAAAAAAAGCTGTCGAGTGCCGAAGCTGCCCCGGAGGTCGACGGCCAGCCGGGGCCACCACCGGATGCTGTCGAGCCCGATCCGCAACTGACGCCCGAAGGGGCCGAGCAGGAGCGCAAGAAATATCTGCTGCGGCGTTTCTGGATCAGCGCGCGCGGTTACTGGAGCCGGCGCGGCGACCGGCTTGCCTGGCCATTGACGATCGGGGTGCTGCTGCTGATCTGCATCAATATCGGCTTCCAGTATGGCATCAATGTCTGGAACCGTTCGATGTTCGATGCCCTCGAGCAGCGCAACGCCCGCAGCGTCTATTTCCTCAGCGCCGTCTTCGTGCCGCTGGTAATCTGCAGCGGCAGCCTTGTCGTCGCGCAGGTCTACCTGCGCATGACGATCCAGCGCCGCTGGCGTTCCTGGCTGACCACTGCGGTCATCGCGCGCTGGCTGGCAGGCGGCCGCTACTACCAACTGAATCTCGTCGGCGGCGACCACCAGAACCCCGAGGCCCGCATGACCGAGGATCTGCGCATTGCCACCGAGTCGCCGGTCGATTTCATCGCCGGCGTCCTCAACGCGTTCCTGTCTGCCTCGACCTTCATCGTCGTGCTGTGGACCATCGGCGGCGCGCTCACTTTGCCGATCGGCGGCGAGAGCATCACCATTCCCGGCTTCCTGGTCATCACCGCGATGATCTATGCCGCCATCACCTCGACCGCGATGGTGGTCATCGGCCGCAATTTCGTCCAGCTCTCCGAGCGGAAGAACCAGGCGGAGGCCGAACTGCGCTACACGCTGACGCGCGTGCGCGAAAACGGCGAGAGCATCGCCTTGCTGGGCGGCGAGGAAGAGGAGCGCAGCGGCATCGACAGGAATTTCGGCCATGTGCTGAGGCAATGGGCGCTGCTGACGGGCCAGCACATGCGCACGGCGGCGGTGTCGCAGGGATCGAGCCTGTTTGCGCCGGTCGTGCCGATCCTGCTGTGCGCGCCAAAATTCCTCGAAGGCTCAATGACGCTTGGCGAGGTGATGCAGGCAGCGTCCGCCTTTGGCATCGTGCAAGGCGCGTTCGGATGGCTGGTCGACAACTACCCGCGTCTTGCCGACTGGAACGCCTCCGCGCGGCGCGTAGCTTCGCTGATGATGTCGCTCGACGGGCTCGAGCGTGCGGAGCAGAGCGATGCGCTTGGACGCATCCAGCACGGCGAAACCGACGACGGTGCCATGCTCAGCCTCGACGATCTCTCCGTGACGCTCGACGACGGCACCGCCGTGGTCAAGGAGACCGAGGTTGCGATCGAACCCGGTGAGCGGGTGCTGGTGGCCGGCGAATCCGGCTCGGGCAAGTCGACGCTGGTGCGGGCCGTCGCGGGCCTGTGGCCGTGGGGCGGCGGCAGCGTCAATTTCCACGCCGACAGGCGACTGTTCATGCTGCCGCAACGCCCCTACATCCCCTCGGGCACGCTTCGCCGCGCGGTCGCCTATCCGGCGGCGGACAAGTGGACGATCAAACAGATCAAGGCCGCCCTCGACAAGGTCGGCCTCGCCTACCTTGCCGAAAGGATCAAGGAAGAAGCGCCATGGGACCAGACGCTGTCGGGCGGCGAAAAGCAGCGTCTCGCCTTCGCGCGCCTGCTGCTGCACCGCCCCGATATCGTCGTGCTGGATGAAGCAACCTCGGCGCTCGACGAGAAGAGCCAGGACACCATGATGGCGACGGTGATCCGCGAATTGCCTGATGTCACCATCATCAGCGTGGCGCACCGGGCCGAGCTGGAAGCCTTCCACAGCCGCAAGATCACCCTGGAACGGCGCGAGGGCGGCGCCAAGCTTGTCAGCGACATCAACCTCGCCCCACGCAAGCGCAACCTGCTGAAGCGTGCCTTGTGGGGTTCCGGCAGCCGGGCCGAAAGGCCGCGCAAGGAGTAAGGCGCCCTGCCCCAGGCACCGCCCAACTATGGTGCGTATATGTCCTTGTAGGTATCGCGCAGCACGTTTTTCTGTACTTTGCCCATGGTGTTTCGCGGCAGTTCATCGACGAAGATCACCCGCTTCGGGTGCTTGTATTTCGCCACCCGCCCGGCGATGGCGCCGAGAATTTCGGCACCGGTGATCCGTGATGACGGCGCACGCACGACGACAGCGGTGACACCTTCGCCGAAATCCGGATGGGCAACGCCGATGACGGCGCTTTCGCTAACCCCGTCGAGCGCGTCGATCTCGCTTTCGAGTTCCTTCGGATAGATGTTGTAGCCGCCCGATATGATAAGGTCCTTGCCGCGGCCGACGATGTGGACGTAGCCGTCGGCGTCGATCATACCGAGATCGCCCGTGATGAAAAAACCGTCGGCTCGGAATTCCGCCTTGGTCTTCTCCGGCATGCGCCAATAGCCGCCGAAGACGTTTGGGCCCTTCACCTCGATCATGCCGAACTCGCCCTGCGCAAGCGCTGCGCCGCTGTCTGGATCGGCGATGCGAAGCGTGACGCCGGGCAAAGGGAAACCGACGGTACCGGCGCGCCGCTCGCCCTCATAGGGGTTCGAGGTGTTCATGTTGGTCTCGGTCATGCCGTAGCGTTCGAGGATCGCGTGGCCGGTGCGCTCGCGCCAGGACTTGTGCGTCTCGGCCAGCAGCGGCGCCGACCCGGAAATGAACACACGGATGTTTTTTGCCGCCTCATGGTCCAGCCCATCCTGCTGCAGCAGGCGCACGTAGAAGGTCGGAACGCCCATCAGGGCCGTGGCACGCGGCAGCAGCGAGACGATGCGGGCCGGATCGAACTTCTGCTCGAACAGCATCGAGGCGCCGGCCATCAGGACGACATTGGTGGCGACGAACAGGCCGTGCGTGTGGAAGATCGGCAATGCGTGGATCAGCACGTCGTCTCCAGTGAAACGCCAGTGCTCGACCAGCACGCGCGCGTTCGAAGCAAGATTCTCGTGGCTGAGCATGGCGCCTTTCGAACGGCCCGTGGTTCCCGACGTGTAGAGGATCGCCGCGAGGTCATCCGGCCCACGCGCTACGTCATGAAAATCCATCGGCAGCCGCGAGGCCTGATCGGGCAGCGATCCCTGGCCGTCCCGGCCGAGCGTGACGGTGACGGCGCCCGACTTTTCCGCCAGCGCGCCGATGTCGGCCGCTCTTGCCGGATCGCAGACGACCAGGCGTGGTTCTGCGTCGCCGAAGAAATACTCCAGCTCGGCCAGCGTGTAGGCGGCGTTGAGCGGCAGGAAGACGGCGCCGGCTCGCAGGCAGGCGAGATAGAGCATGACCGCTTCCGGGCTCTTCTCGACCTGCACGGCAACGCGGTCACCGGGTTCGACATCGAGTTGCAGGAGCGCATGCGCAAGCTGCGCCGAGCGGGCCAGCATATCGCCATAGGTGAGCGAGCGGCCATCATCGGTTTCCATCAGCAAGCGCGCTGGCGCCGGCATCCGGGACCGGAACGCATCGAACAGATGATTGCTCATGAAGACTTCCCTGGGTGCGGCGGCGCCGAGCATGCGCCTGTCGCGGCATGCCTCGGCGGCGAGAGTTCGCGGTTCTTGGCCACGCCGTCAAGCCCGCCGACAGCGGTTCACGCCAGCCGCGCTCGGCGCGGATTGCGAGCAAGAAACGAGCGCAAGAGCCCGCCAGGACACGACTGCTATCGCCGAGCGCGTTTGCGGGCGAGTTCCTTCGTTTCGTCGTCCTGCTCGAAGCGCTTCATGCACATGGCGGCAGTCAACTGGTAGTGATTGAGCAGTGCCTCGACGGCACCGTCGGCATTGCCGTCCAGGGCACATTCGGCGATCAGGCGATGCTCGCCGAAATCGTCGCGCTTGACGCCTTCGCCATCAATGGCCATTTGCCGGTAGCGATACGCGTGATCGGAGAGCTGGTCGCAAAATCCCACCAGCCATTGCGACCGGCAGGCCGAAATCAGCACCCTGTGGAAGATGCGATGCAGCCTCTCCCAGTCGGGATTGAGCGAAAAGAGATCCTGCGGAGACAGACGTGACGCGCGTCCCAGGCGATGCAGCGCCAGCACGAGCTGTTCTTCCCATTCGGCGGTGCGGTGGGCGATGGATTCGCGAAGCGCCCGCTCCTCGAGCCAGCAGCGGGTGCGCGTCAGCTCATCGAGCTCCGACGCACTGACCGGCATGATGAAGAAGCCTCGCTGATCGTGCCGGCCGAGAAGTCCTTCCGAGGCGAGGCGATTGAGAGCTTCGCGGACAGGCGAGGCGCCGGCTCCATATTTGGAGACCACCCATTCGACCCGCAGCTTGCTCTCAGCCTCAAGAACACCCCCGAGAAGATCGTCCCGCAATTGCTGATAGACCGTACTGGCAAGCGTACTCTTCGGTCCCGCAGCGTCATCGTTCAGATTGGCAGCTCCGTATGTCATAGCGACTCCTTGTCCCCAAGACTTGTCCTGGGCGATTCGAGTCCGAAAGCATTCGCCTTCTCGTACTTGTACCATACAGTGCGAGCATTCGCCTGCTCAAGCAGAAGATCGCGTTATTGTACTTTAGCACGAAGGAATATGCGGCATCTAGAGCTCAATGCTGTAATTCCGCGCATTTTCACAACCTGCGGAAACTTAACATGTTTTGTATGCACGCAGGAGAATCTGTTCTTTCTGTTCTTTTGTATTCGCGCGGGATCAACTGTCTGCTGTGAGGACCCTTGAGGCCGAATCAGGCAGCTGCTCCAGATCCGATACCGTTGCGCATCAGACCATCACAAGCCTCGGCCAGTACCAGAACCTTAGCCGGCATGCCGGGCAGAACGCGGGAACAGCGCTGGTTAGCCGGCTGCGCGGTCGGCTGCCGTCCTGATCGCCTGGATGTTCTGACGGTAAGCCTCGACGCTGCCGCCTTTGAAGATGGCGGCGCCCGCCACCAGCACGTCGGCGCCGGCAGCGGTGACCAGCGGCGCGGTTTCGGCCGAAACACCGCCGTCGATCTCGATGCGGATCGGCCGGCCGCCGATCAGGGCCTTGACCCGCTTCACCTTGTCGACGATGGCCGGGATGAAGGCCTGGCCGCCGAAGCCCGGATTGACGGTCATGATCAGGATCAGGTCGAGCCGGTCGAGCACATATTCGACCACGCTTTCCGGCGTCGCCGGATTGAGCGACACACCGGCCTTCTTGCCGAGGTTCCTGATGGTCTGCAGCGAGCGGTCAAGATGCGGGCCGGCTTCGGCATGGACGGTCAAACCGTCGCAGCCGGCCTCGGCGAAAGCGGCCAGATAGGGGTCGGCCGGGGCAATCATCAGATGGCAGTCGAAGAAGGCCTCGGTGCGGTTGCGGATCGCCTTGATCACCGGCGGGCCAAAGGTGATGTTGGGCACGAAATGCCCGTCCATCACATCGAGATGGATCCAGTCGGCGCCGGCCGCCGCCACCGCTTCGACCTCATCGCCGAGTTTGGAAAAATCCGACGCCAGCACCGACGGTGCAATCAGGGTCTTTCTGCTCATGGATGCGGCCTTTCCGAGTGCCCTTCTCGTTCGGCCACTCTATCGACTGCCTAATGGGCTCCAGCCGACTTGTCGAGGGCACCGGCGCGTCGGCTGCACGCCGGAGGTGGCGTTGCGGCGTCCGCGATCCTGTTGCAGCCAATTTCCGCTTGCCTAGGAGCCATAAGAAAACCCGCCGGATTGCTCCGGCGGGTTTCTGGTCTGGCGTCGAGCAGATCGTTATTGCTGCTGGAGTTTCAGGATTCTGTCTGGAACCGGATCCTGCTGCTGTTCGACCTGCGGCCTGCGCCGTGGCAGTACCTGCTGCAGCAGCAGGCCGGGGTTGAGCTCCAGCGACGGTTGCCCGCGGAGCGGCCGGCAGTTCGGATAGCGTCCGATCGTACCTTCCGGGCAGCGCCGCCTGATGATCGGCTGGCACTGGCCGTTGATCATCTGCGAGCCCGGTGCGCATTCCACCTCTTGCCTGGGCTTGCGGCATGCGCCGTTGATCACCTGCGTCCCACGCGGACAGACACACTCGCCACGCTTGTTGTGGACCTGGCCGCGTATGTCGCATTGCTCCTGCGTCGGCTGCTTGCGCCGGCAGGCATTGCCCCGCACCTCGGTACCCCTCGGGCAGACACAATTGCCGTTGGCGTCGTGGACCTGACCACGGATGGTGCACTGGTCAGGCTTTGGCCGGATCGGACGACAGGCGCCATTGCGCACCTCGGTCCCTCTCGGGCAGACGCAGTCTCCATCCGCGTCGTGAACCTGACCACGGATCGTGCACTGCTCGGGCTTTGGCCGCATCGGACGGCAGGCGCCATTGCGCACCTCGGTCCCTCTCGGGCAGACACAATCGCCATCGGCATCGTGGACCTGGCCACGGATGGTGCACTGCTCGGGTCTGTCGGTCCTGACACATCTGCCGTTCTCAAGCCCGGTTCCGCGTGGGCAGACGCAACGTCCGTCCTCGGTGCGGATCTGGCCTTCGAGCAGCACACAGCGCTTCGGCTGTTCCGGCTTCG
Source organism: Mesorhizobium sp. M7A.F.Ca.MR.176.00.0.0 (assembly GCF_004023165.1). NCBI lineage: Bacteria > Pseudomonadati > Pseudomonadota > Alphaproteobacteria > Hyphomicrobiales > Phyllobacteriaceae > Mesorhizobium > Mesorhizobium sp. M7A.F.Ca.MR.176.00.0.0. The sequence continues at coordinate 32,090 of NZ_RZTC01000048.1, forward strand.
GCACGATACCGCCGCCCGGCGAGCACTGGCCGTTGCGGTAGGTGGTGCCTTCCGGGCAGACGCAGCGGCCGGCATCGTTCATGACGAAGCCTTGCGAGCATTCCTTATTCGTCTCCTGGCTGATGGTGAAGGGATGGCAGGCATAGGCCTTGCCGCGATCGCCCTGCACATTGGTCTGATCGCCGCCAAGCACGTCGCCACCGCCCTGCACCCGTGTGTCGGGAGAGAGCACGCCGACGCAGTTCTGGCCGCTGACATTGCCCTGCAGATTGGCCCGGCGACCGTCCTCGGGAATGACCACGGTGACATGGTGCACCCGGCTTTCGCCGGTGCCGAGCGACAAATTGGCAATGCAGGATAGTGGCAAGGTTGCCGGTTCCGGCGAACAGCCGAAGGGCGGATCGATCGACGTGATCTCAACGCCTTCCAGCCTGCCGAGACCCTCCACGCCGATCGCATCGCCAATGCGGACCGGCCCGGAGAAGGGGGTCGTTCCGTCATTGGTGATGGTGATCTCGAACGAACAGGGTTGGCCGAGTTTGCATTCACGGTCGCCGGTCTTTTCGACACGGATGGTCGAAGAACCGCCGCCCTTCGCGCAGGCCTGGCCAAAGGGATAGACGACGTCGTCGCCCGGTGCCGGCCCATAGGAGCCGCGCGCGCAGTTTTCGAACGCGCCATTGGCCGAAACCGTCACGTCGAAGTGGCGGCTGATTCCAGGTGTCATGACGGCACCGGGAATCTGGCACGACAGCGCGTTGGCCGGAACCGGTCCGCACGCCCATTCCGCACCGTCGGGGGTGACGGTCTGGATCTGGACGGGCGCGCCGCCGGCCACCAGCGTGGCGGCATCGTTGACCCGCACCGGACCGGTGGGGGCAGCAGTGCCAAGGCTGATGACGGTGATGCGGCAAGAGATGAGCGCGGCACCGGCGAGCGAGCCGTTGCAGACCTTGGTGATGCGCAGGGTCGGCTTGCCGGCATTGGGATGACGGAAGCGTTCCTTGGCGCAGGCCTTGTTGTTGGTGAGGTCGTTTTCGCCGGGGATGGGCTTCACCGTCGCGCAATTCTCGACAATGTCCGACTGATAGCCGGCCGGCATGACAGCCTTGACCACAATCGGCGTCGAGCCGCCCGGAGGCAGCGAGATGCCCGCATGGTCGCAACGGAACAGCCCGGGACCGGTCGGTACGCAGGTCCATGGCGGGCTTGGGCCGAAGGTCGAGGAGGCCGGCGCGCCCGCCGGGTAGCTGTCGATCACCGTCAGCGGCCCGTTATAAGTCGATGTGCCGTTGTTGATGATGTCGATCACGAAGTGGCAGATGCCGTCGGCCGTGCAGACCGGGACGCGGGCACGCTTCTTCAGGATCAGGTCGACCTTCTTCTCGACCGGCGGCCGGCAGTCGCGGTCACGGTCGCCACGCCGGCAGACCGGGATCGAGGCACAGCCGCGATCGTTCGACTGGCTGCCGAAAAGCGGCTTGCCGCTAGCGCCATAATTGTAGGTGGCGCAGTTACGCAAGACGCTGCCTTGCCAGCCTCCGGCCGGCTTGAAGCCGAGCTTGAGGTCGACGGAGGCCCCCGGATTGAGCGTGGTCACCGGATGGGTGCAAATCATCGGGGTAATGCCGGGTACACAGACCCAGGGCGGATTGGGCCCTGAATCGAGCGTCGAGCCGGCCGGCAGCGTCACCTCGTCGAGCACGATCTTGCCGTGGTAGGCACCGGTGCCGACATTGGTGACCCTGATGGTGAAATCGCAGCCGCCGCCCATCGTGCAACGCGTCACGTCGGCGCGTTTCTCGACCTTGAGGTCCGGCTCCTTGTCCTTGGGCGGGCATCTCTGGTCACGCGGGATGACGATGTCGATCGTCTGCGTGCAGCAAAGGCCCCAGCCTTCCGTCGGGCCGGCATAGGTTTCGATGCCGGTGACGATGAGGTGGATGATGTCGCCGGGCGATGCGCCGACGATCTTCCAGTTGAGCACACCGCCGCCCGCCGGCACCAACTGGGTGTCGGGGATGATGGTGATGCCTGATGTGGTCGTCGACACCTGCACCCATTTGCCGCCCATCTCCGGGCCGACCGGCATGTGGTAGATGAAGGCGCCGCCGCCGGGCACGCAGTCCACCGTGCCGCGCTCCACCTTGAAGCATTCCCGGTCGGGAGGCGGTGGCCGCTTATCACAATTGGTGAGGTCGATCTTGATCGAGGTCTTGGCCCCGGTCTTGTAGTCGCCATCGTCGGGCTTGCCCGGATCCTGCGACGGGATAATGGTCCCGGGGCCGGCTCCGTTGCTGACCTTGATCACACCCTGGTTGTCGATCACGGTCGGCGAAGGAAACGCCGCATGGTCGATCTTGGCCGTGATCTGGAAGTTGATGACGCGTTCATTGGCGGCACCGGCGCCGTCGAGATCGGCGGCGGAGAGCCGGAAATCGGACACCGTTGCCGTATCGTTCGGACCGGCCGAGGTGCTGATCGAAACGCCGGGCAATGGTCCGCCCGAAGCGTCCGTGCCGTCGCCCGACACATTCGCGCTGACGATCGAAAGGCCGTGTGGAAGCTGGTCCTTGAACTCGATCTTGAGCGTTTTCAGCAAGGCTGTCAGGTCAGCGAAGGCTTGCGCATCGCCGCGCAGGCCAAAGCTCAGGGAGTAGACGACATAGTCGCAGCTCCGCTGGGTGCCTTTCTTGGTGAAGAAGGGCACCGCCCGCTCCGGCCTCGGATTGACGATCTTCGAATTGTCGAGATCGAGCCTCAGTTCCGGGGTGATCGGGGCGGCGTCTTCCGCGTGGCTTGCCACAGGGGTGAACATGGCGACCGCGATACCGGCCGCCATCAGCCAGCGCGCGCCGCGCCTGGCATATGACAGGGGTTTCATGATCGTCTCCATGACTGTGGATTGCGAGTTCGTCGTGAGCGGGGAGAGTGCGAAATTTTTCATCTTCCCCTCCTCAACGTTCGCAGCTGACGGCTGGGGTTCGGAGCGGCAAGATCATCTTGCAGCAAGGGTAGTAGCCACCCCTGTCCTTGTCGGACTTCCTGTAGAAGCAAAGTCCAACATCCACTCTGTCGCCCGGATAGTGGCCGGTGATGTCGACCGTGTAAGGCTTGCCGGGCGCGTGCGACTGGGATGCTGTCACCCCGACGCCTGGCGTCCTGGACTTTGTCTCATTGGAAGGTTGGGCCTTGATCGAATCGCCGCCGAAGCCGGCATGGTCATGGAGATAGAGATCTGCCTGGAGGCCGCGAGGCGTACAGTAATACCTGATATCCTCGACATCGATGCACGGAGGCAGGCTACCGGGTGGTGGGAAATCCGGCGGGTAGAAGGGGGGCAGGTAGCCGCCCGGGATTTCCTCGTAATAGCCGGCGCGGCCCTCGCAAGGATGCCAGACGGCAACGTCACCGACATGGCCCTCGACCTCCGGATCTTCAAAATAACCGTCGAAGTCGACGAACCAGGAGCCGAAGGGCGGCACGTTGGCCGGCTTGACCAGCTCTTTCGGCGTGATCTGGACGCCATGCACGGCCAGCGGCCCGCCGGCGGCGAGCCGTTCGGCGAGTGAAGGATTGTCGCGCAGCTTGTCGCCAGTGTTGACCAGCGTCTGCGTGCAGACCGATGTGTCGAGATTGCCGTCGGAATCATAACCATATTGCAGGTCGAGACCGCCGGCGGCCTGCCGGTTGCCCTGCGGGAAACCGACCGCATATTCCTGCGGCACTTCGACCCAGACCGATTCCGTCTCCGGATCGTCCGGGTTCTCTCGGAAGTAGCGGATGACCTCGCCTTTGCCGGAATCGGCGAATTGGCTGTAATCGTAGCGGTTCTCGACTGGGCCGCGCTGGGCCAGGTACATGAAGCCGCTATTGTCGAAGCCGATGTCGGTGACGGCGTAGTCCTTGTCGGCCTTGACCGTCAGTTCCCAGCGCGGGTCGCCGACAAAACTGCCGTCGCGGGCGATGCCCACCGACCAGATTTCCGACTTTTCGCCGACCGAGTAGTAGAGCCGGCCGCCATGGTAGGAGACGCCCCAGACGCGGCGCTCGTCCTGCGTGTAGCCCCAGCTGTCGGGGTCTTCGCTGTCGAAGGTCGCTCCCTTTATGTCCATCACCGAACCGTCGTCGGCGACTGGAGCAAGCCCATGCGCGGGACGGCCGGCAACGCCGTGATCGAAGCTGTCGATCAGCCTGCCTTCGGCATCGATGCGATGGATCAGGCCGGTATCGAGATCGGACGCGAAGAACTCGCGATGAGTGGCGTCGAAAGTGAGATTGCCAATGCCGGGACCGCTGTTGGTGTCGATGTCGGCGAATTTGGATACCTGGCCGGTGATGCCGTCGATCTTCCAGACGGTGCCCGGCCCGCCGCCGTTTTCGGTGCCGAACTGGCCATCCATGAAGATGGCGCCGGCAGCGCCGCGGCGCTGCCGCTCGGGGCGGCCGTCATCGTCGGCGTCCGGGGTGACGATACGGATGCCGTGCAGCGAGGTGGCGCCGGCATAGAGATTGGGAATGCCCGTCGGAACGCCGTCGCGCACGCCGTCATCGTAGGTGACGCCGAACACCTGGCCGACCTGCTCCGCCGTCACCTCGAAGGGCGGTGGCGTGTTGACGAGCTGGCCGGTGGCTGGTCCGCCCAGTTGCGAGACGTCGAAGACGCGCAAGGTGGCGCGCGTGGTGTCGATGAAGGTTTCGTCGACCGGATCGACGCCGGGCGGCAGTCCCTCTTTTTCGGAATCAGGGGGGTCGAAATTGGGAATGATGGTGCCGGAAAATCCGGTCACCGCCATCGAACCGGGATAAATGATCCGGGTTTCCTGCGCCTGTGCGGCGCCCAGCCACAGGCCGAGTGCCAGCAACCCGCCTGGATGCACAGCGCGGCGCAAGCCGCCAGCAAGAGACGACACAAACGAGCCGCGGATGCGAGACATGACACTACCCCCCGTAGTCGACGGGAGAACGTCGGGTCTGGCCGCGCAAATCAGGGCAAGGCGCGGCGGTCCGGCTCGTTCTTCCCTGATCGAATTGTCTGCTTTCCTCAAGATGACGATACGCCTGCTCTTACGCAGGGTCAACGGAATCAACAGAAAGCCCAGCGCATCGACCTCGTCCCGAAGGCGGTGGTCGCGCCGAGCTCCTGTTGTTCCCGGAGACCTGGGAGTCTCTGGGTTATTGGTCATGGGGGCTTCCTTTCCGGGCCGCACCATGCGGCACCTGGAGATCAGTCGCGGGCGGAGGTGGAAAGGTTCATGGAAGCCTTGCGCAGAATGCTTGCGCGCGATGCCGCCTGTTCTTATATACGCGCCAAGCCGTTCGGCGCCGGAATGCCGGTTGCCGGAACGGGATTTCTTGTGAACAGGGGCTTTCGTCGGAACGCCTGTACGGGTCCTGATAGCCTGCTTAGCGGAGAGACTAGAAAAATGGCAAAAGTAATCGGTATCGACCTCGGCACCACCAACTCGTGTATCGCCATCATGGATGGCAAGGAGCCCAAGGTGATCGAGAATGCGGAAGGCGCGCGCACGACGCCTTCCATCGTCGCCATTTCGGGCGACGACGAACGTCTGGTCGGCCAGCCGGCCAAGCGCCAGGCGGTCACCAATCCTGAAAACACCATCTTCGCGGTCAAGCGCCTGATCGGCCGCCGCTATGACGATCCGGTGACGGAGAAGGACAAGAAGCTTGTCCCCTACAAGATCGTCAAGGGCGACAATGGCGATGCCTGGGTCGAAGCCGGCGGCAGGAAGCAGTCGCCCTCGCAGATCTCGGCCATGATCCTGCAGAAGATGAAGGAGACGGCGGAAGCCTATCTCGGCGAGAAGGTCGAGAAGGCGGTCATCACCGTTCCAGCCTATTTCAACGACGCCCAGCGCCAGGCGACCAAGGACGCCGGCAAGATCGCCGGCCTTGAAGTGCTGCGCATCATCAACGAGCCGACCGCGGCAGCGCTTGCCTATGGCCTCGACAAGAAGGAAGGCAAGACCATTGCCGTCTATGACCTTGGCGGCGGCACGTTCGACATTTCGGTGCTCGAAATCGGCGACGGCGTGTTCGAGGTCAAGTCGACCAATGGCGACACTTTCCTCGGCGGCGAGGATTTCGACATGCGCCTGGTCGAATACCTGGCGGCCGAGTTCAAGAAGGAACAGGGCATCGACCTGAAGAACGACAAGCTTGCCCTGCAGCGCCTCAAGGAGGCGGCTGAAAAGGCCAAGATCGAGCTGTCGTCGACCACCCAGACCGAAATCAACCTGCCCTTTATCACCGCCGACGCGACCGGGCCGAAGCACCTGACGCTGAAGCTGACGCGCGCCAAGTTCGAGCAGCTGGTCGACGACCTGGTCCAGCGCACGATTGCCCCTTGCAAGGCTGCATTGAAGGATGCCGGCCTGAAGGCCGGCGAGATCGACGAAGTCGTCCTGGTCGGCGGCATGACCCGCATGCCCAAGATCCAGGAGATCGTGAAGCAGTTCTTCGGCAAGGAGCCGCACAAGGGCGTCAATCCGGATGAAGTCGTTGCTCTCGGCGCCGCCATCCAGGCCGGCGTGCTGCAGGGCGACGTCAAGGACGTGCTGTTGCTCGACGTGACGCCGCTGTCGCTCGGCATCGAGACGCTGGGTGGCGTGTTCACCCGCCTGATCGAGCGCAACACGACGATCCCGACCAAGAAGAGCCAGGTGTTCTCGACGGCCGAGGACTCACAGTCGGCCGTGACCATCCGGGTCTTCCAGGGTGAGCGCGAAATGGCCGCCGACAACAAGGCGCTTGGCCAGTTCGACCTGGTCGGCATTCCGCCGGCGCCGCGCGGCGTGCCGCAGATCGAGGTCACCTTCGACATCGACGCCAACGGCATCGTCAACGTTTCGGCCAAGGACAAGGGCACCGGCAAGGAGCACCAGATCCGCATCCAGGCATCGGGCGGTCTTTCGGACGCCGACATCGAGAAGATGGTCAAGGACGCCGAGGCCAATGCCGAGACCGACAAGAAGCGGCGGGCGCTGGTCGAGGCCCGCAACCAGGCCGAAGCGCTGCTGCATTCCTCGGAGAAGTCACTGAAGGAATATGGCGACAAGGTTTCGGAAGGCGAGCGCACGGCGATCTCCGACGCGATCGCGGCGCTTAAGACCGCGACCGAAGGCGACGACCCGGCCGACATCGAAGCCAAGAGCCAGGCGCTTGCCGAGGCTTCGATGAAGCTTGGCCAGGCCATGTACGAGGCTTCGCAGAAGGAAGCGGCGGAAGCCGACGCCAAGGCGGACGCCGCCAAGGACAGTGACGTTGTCGACGCCGATTTCGAGGAAATCGACGAGGACGACGACAAGAAGAAGTCGGCCTGAACCGTTTGACGGCAAGATAAGCGAAAAGCCCGGCGAAGGCCGGGCTTTTTTGCAACCCCTTGCAGAAAAACAGCGGGCCTTGCTGAAAAAATGCAGGCAAAGCCGCGTCGACACTGGCATCCCCCTTCCATCGCACCTAAATCGAAACGTCAGTGCCGGCAAGAGACGCAACAATGCTTCAAGACGTTGAGCATCCGGACAGCGGGAAAAAATGAAAGCTGATTTCTACGAGACGCTGGGCGTCCAAAAAGGCGCCGACGAGAAGGAGCTCAAGAGCGCTTTCCGCAAGCTTGCCATGCAGTTCCATCCCGATCGCAACCCCGGCGATCATTCCTGCGAGCACAAGTTCAAGGAAATCAACGAAGCCTACGAGACGCTGAAAGACCCGCAGAAGCGCGCGGCCTACGACCGCTTTGGCCACGCCGCCTTCGAACAGGGCGGCATGAATGGCGGCGCGCAAGGTTTTGGCGCCGGCGGTTTCGCCGATATCTTCGAGGACATTTTCGGCGACATGATGGGCGGGCGCCAGCGCCGTTCGTCGGGCGGCCGCGAACGCGGCGCCGACCTGCGCTACAACATGGAAATCACCCTGGAAGAGGCTTTTGCCGGCAAGACCGCGCAGATCCGGGTGCCGGCGTCGATCTCCTGCTCTGAATGTTCGGGCAGCGGCGCCAAGCCCGGCACCCAGCCCGTCACCTGCTCGATGTGCAACGGCCACGGTAAGGTGCGCGCCACGCAAGGTTTCTTCTCGATCGAACGGACCTGCCCGCAATGCCAGGGCCGCGGCCAGACGATCAAGGATCCGTGCCCGAAATGCGCCGGCCAGGGCCGCGTCACCGAGGAGCGTTCGCTGTCGGTCAACATCCCGGCCGGCATCGAGGACGGCACCCGCATCCGCCTTGCCAATGAGGGCGAAGCCGGCCTGCGCGGCGGGCCATCGGGCGACCTCTATATTTTCCTGGCGGTCAAACCGCACGAGTTCTTCCAACGCGACGGCGCCGACCTGTATTGCAAGGTGCCGATCTCGATGACGACGGCAGCCCTTGGCGGCTCCTTCGAGGTGACGACGCTGGACGGCACGCAGACAAAGGTCAAGGTGACCGAGGGCACGCAGAACGGGCGCCAGTTCCGTCTCAAGGGCAAGGGCATGCCTGTGCTGCGTCAGCCCAATGTCGGCGACCTCTACATCCAGACCGCGGTCGAGACGCCGCAGAACCTGACCCGCCGCCAGCGTGAGCTGCTGGAGGAGTTCGAACAGCTCTCCTCGCAGGACAATTCGCCCCAATCGAGCGGCTTTTTTGCCCGCATGAAGGATTTTTTCGAGTCCTTCGGCGAACGTTGATGCACTTTGGCCAGCCTAAGCCGATTTGCAACGCGTAAATCCTTGAATCGCGTCACCCCTTGAGACGCGACGAAAATTATCTTATCCACGACATGCGTCCGGCCGCGCCTTGCCTAGCACCGCTCAGGTGCTAAGTAACTTTGCGGGGAGCGCTGAGGAGAGCTTGCATGACACGTGGCCCTGGACTGCGGAAGGCGCTTGTCGAAAAGTTCGACGACGAACTCAAATTCTTCAAGGGCTGGATCGACAAGCCGAAGGCGGTTGGTTCGATCGTGCCCACCAGTTCGGTCACCGCGCGCAAAATGGCCTCGATCGTCAATCCTAAATCCGGCCTGCCGGTGCTTGAGGTCGGCCCCGGTACCGGCGTCATCACCCGCGCCATCCTCGCTCAGGGCGTGCGGCCCGAAAACCTCTACGCGGTCGAGTATTCCGCGGATTTCGTCCGTCATCTGCGGCGGCTCTATCCCGGCGTCAACGTCATCGAGGGCGATGCCTTCAATCTCAACGCCACGCTTGGCGACAAGAGCGGGATGATCTTCGATTCCGTCGTTTCCGGCGTGCCGCTGCTCAACTTCCCAGTCGCCCAGCGCATTGCCTATATCGAGAGCCTGCTCGACCGCATCCCGGCCGGACGGCCGATCGTGCAGCTGACCTACGGCCCGATGTCGCCGATTCCGGCCGGCCGTGGCAATTATACGGTCAAGCATTTCGATTTCATCCTTCGCAACATCCCGCCGACCCAGCTGTGGATCTACCGCCGCGAAGCGCATTAATTTGTCGGCGCGGGGTTGTTCGCGGATCGCCAGTGCTCACCGCATACCTTGGCAATGGCGGGAACGTCCCTCGCTTCGTCATCCACGGGCGGAGCAAGGAGCGTAGCGACGCAGCGCAGACCCGAGGATCCATGCCGCGACTTCCGAGCGCCGCTACGGCGCAGAATTCTGTTCCGCTGCACTCCTGGATAGCTGTCACGGAATGGATTCCAGGGTCTCCACGACGGAGCTTCGCTCCTGCTTCGCCCAGGGATGACGAAGTTGGCGTTGATTTGCTCGGTCCTTGGCTGTACCTGTCCGGGAACAAGGGTGGCCAATGGCAGTGATCCCGAAAATCCTCGTCTTCGCCGGCTCGGTGCGCAGCGGCGCCTATAGCGGCAGGACGGCCGACGTGGCGCAGAAGGAACTTGCCATGCAAGGCGCCGAGGTGACCCGCATCTCGCTCGCCGACTATCCCTTGCCGATCCTGGACGAGGATCTGGAAAAGGAAAAGGGTGTTCCCGAAAACGCCCAGAAACTCGGCCGTCTGGTGATCGCCCATGACGGGCTGCTGATCGCCACGCCCGAATATAACGGCTCCATTCCGCCGCTGCTCAAGAACACGATCGACTGGGTGAGCCGGGTGCGCAGGGATGGCGGGCGGCCGGTGAGGCCACTTGCCGGCAAGGTCGTTGGCCTCTGTTCGTCCTCCAGCGGGCACTTTGCCGGCATCCGCTGCATCAACCATCTGCGCGCCGTGTTGGTACGTTGCCGGATGAAGGTGGTGACGCCGGAATGCTCGGTGCCCGAGGGTGGCAGCGCCTTCGACGAGGACGGCAATTTCCGTGACGAAAGACTGTACACATCGATGGAGCATCTATGCCGCACGCTGATCGAAACCTCGCGCATGCTGTCCACCCGGATAGAGACATGATTGCCAGCACCTTGCGGGCCCAATCCATGCAGGAAAGGCTGATCGTCGGCCTCGACGTGCCGACAGTGAGAGAAGCCGAGCAGGCGGTGCGCGAACTCGACGGCGTCGTCTCCTTCTACAAGATCGGCTACCAGCTTGCCTTCGCCGGCGGGCTCGATTTCGCCAGGGAACTGGCCAGCGGCGGCACCAAGGTCTTCCTCGACATGAAGCTGCTCGACATCGACCACACGGTGGCCAAGGGCGTCGAGAACATCGTCAAGATGGGTATGACCATGCTGACCATCCACGCCTACCCGAAGGCTATGCAGGCCGCCGTAGAGGCGGCCAGAGGCAGCGACCTTTGCCTGCTTGCCGTCAGCGTGCTGACCTCGATGGACGAGCAGGACATGATCGATGTCGGTTACGAGTACGACCCGCATACGCTGGTGCTCAGGCGCTCGGAACAGGCGCTGCATGCCGGCATGGGCGGCATCGTCTGCTCGGCCGCGGAGGCCGAGGCGGTGCGCCGCATCGTCGGACCCGACATGGCGGTGGTGACGCCCGGCATCCGGCCGGCGGGCAGCGATCATGGCGACCAGAAGCGCGTGGTGACGCCGGGCCAAGCGATCCGCAACGGCGCCAGCCACCTCGTCGTCGGCCGTCCGATCGTGGCGGCGGCCAACAAACGGGAAGCGGCCGAAGCCATCCTCGACGAGATGCGCTCGGCCTGAGATTTCCAAGAACAAGTTCGGAGACCAAGAAGATGCCCAAGGGATACTGGATCGCCCGTGTCGATGTGCGCGACGCGGAAGGCTACAAGGACTATGTCGCCGCCGCCAAGCCTGCCTTTGAGCGCTTCGGTGCGAAATTCCTGGCGCGCGGCGGTGAGCATGAAAAGGCCGAAGGACCCGGCCGCGCACGCAATGTCATCATCGAGTTCGAATCGCTCGCTGCGGCGCATGATTGCTACCACTCGCCGGAATACCAGCGCGCCGTCGCCATCCGCCAGAAGGTCGCCGACGGCGAGATCGTCCTGGTCGAGGGCGCCTGAGGTCCTTGCAAGCATAGTTCCGAAGAAGTCATTCCGGTTTTCGCCGGAGATCATTGCTCAAAATCGGATAAAGCCTGGCGGCGTTTGAAGCCCCGCAGGCTCATTTACATATCTTTGCTCCGCGATTTCACGGTGATCTGCCTGGCGCAGTTGCCGGGTGCGGAGCCGTGCCGACGAGCGGTCATTCAACGCGGGTCGGATTGCCGGTTGACATGCAGGTATTTACCTGCATATTGTGACTTACAACAGAGTGAGGCAGATGGACGCCGACAAGGTTTTCAAAGCGCTGGGCGACCCGACACGCAGAAGGCTGCTTGACCTTCTGTGCGAGCAGAACGGGCAGACGCTCGGTCAGCTTTGCGACCATCTGGACATGGCCAGGCAATCCGCCACCCAGCACCTCGACCTGCTGGAGGCGGCCAATCTGGTGAGCACGGTCAAGCGCGGCCGCGAAAAGCTGCATTTCATCAATCCCGTGCCGCTGCACGAAGTCTACCAGCGCTGGGTACGGAAATTCGAACGGCAGCGGCTCAGCCTGCTGCACGACCTGAAGCAAGAACTCGAAGGAGAAGACCAATGACCAGGGAAACGACCAGCTTTGTCTACGTGACCTATATCCGCTCGACGCCGCAGAAGGTGTTCGAGGCCATAATCAAGCCCGATGTCGCAAAGCGCTACTGTGGCCACGAGAACGTCTCGGAATGGATGCCGGGCTCGAAATGGGAGCATATCCGCGCCAATGACGAACGGACCGTCGAACTCGTCGGCAATGTCGTCGAGATTTCGCCGCCGACCCGCCTCGTCATCACCTGGGCGAACGCTTCGCAGGCCGACGATCCGTCGAAAGCCAGCCGGGTGACGTTCGCCATCGAGGAATACGACACCATGGTGCGGCTGACCGTCAGCCATGACGAGCTCGAAGCCGGCAGCGGCATGGCGAAGGGCGTCAGCCAGGGCTGGCCGGCGGTGCTGTCGAGCCTGAAATCCTTCCTCGAAACCGGCAGCGGCATCGACATTTTCGCCAAGCCGAAATTGGCTTGATGTTGCGACCTCAAGCAGAATCAGGCCCGTGGAGAATGACAATGACCAAGCGCTATACCGGCGGCTGCGCATGCGGCGCGATCCGTTACGAAACCAATGACGAGCCGATCTTCCAGAACCACTGCCAGTGCAGCGATTGCCAGAAGCGCTCAGGCACCGGCCACGGATCCTACCTGACCTTCGGCCAACGTGCCGATATGGCCATCACCGGGGAGGTGAGCACCTGGCGCGTGGCGGGCGCCAGCGGCAACGAAAAAATCCACACCTTCTGTCCAACCTGCGGAACGCCGGTCTTTCTGATACCCGTCGCCATGCCCGAGCTGATAGTGGTCCATGCGGCCAGCCTCGACGATCCGGAACAGTTCAGCCCGCAGATGGTGACCTACACGAGCCACGGCCATGCCTGGGACAAGATGGATCCGTCCTTGCAGGCGGTCGAGCGAATGCCCTGGGGCTAAACTCGCTGGAAGTATTGGACCTCCAGAGGTACGCTGTAGGCGCTTACAGAGGGGGCGCCTACATGGCCGGAAGTAATCGATATTCACCGATCGGCAAGGGCCTTTTCATCGCACAGATGCTTGTTGGCGGTACCGGCGTGGCAGCCGGCCTTGGACGGGGAAAGCCATTTCACTGCAGCATGGCCGGGGGATCTTTCTCGTAGATCGGGCCCAAGACCCGTTCCTTTATTGGTCTGCACTGATCATAATCCTGCTCGTCCTTGTCGCGTGGCCGCTATGGTATCTCTGTAGGGGCCCACCAAAGCGCTAGAAGCTGCGGGAGAAGCGTCAAGGCACGCGCCTGCGCCTGCAACGCTGCCAGGCAAAGGCACGACGAGCGCTAGTTGCTGCGGCGCGGGCCGATCAGCCGGCTCGCCGCTGTCTCGGCCATGGCGTCGGCCAGCTCGAGGCCCCATTGCTGGCGGCAATAGGCGCGAAAATCGAAGCAGGGCAAGCCGGGGCAGACCTCGAACTCGATGAGGTGAACGGTATCGTCGGCCTCGACCCTGAGATCGACGGAAAACACGTCGCGCAGGCCGAGCCCGCTCATCAGCCGCCCGGCGATCGCACGTATCGTGGCGTCGGCGGCCGGCTGGCTGTCGGCAACCGCGACGAGTTCCGGTTCAGCGTAGTGTCCCGCCGCTTTCGCTGCCTCGCCAGTGTCGCCGTAGAGCGCCAGGCTGTCGGCCATGGTCTGGAAATCGGCGCCTGAATCGACAAAGGCCACGCCAAGCGCTTCGACCCCGGCGCCTGACACAAGGCCGAGGAAACTGGCGCGCACGTTGCGGCCGGCGACATAGGGCTGGACGACGACATCGTCGCGATAGGCCGAAAAGACGCGCCTGCTGAGCTCCAGCGCATGGTCGAGGTCGGCCACACGCGAGTCCGGCCAGATACCGATCTTGGCGCCGAGCCGGTTGGGCTTGACGAACCAGCCGGCGGGCGAGGCCGGCGGCTCGACCAGCCATTGGCCGTCGCGCGCAAGCCCAGCCTGCGGCACCGGCAGGCCGAGTGCGCCGAGCACGGCGCCGGACCGGAACTTGTCCTGGCAGAGCGCGAACAGCGCATCATCTGCGCCGATTGTCTTGAAACCGCCCAGTCGCGCCAGAGCGGGCGCCGCGCCGCCGCGAAAATAGGCAATGCCGTCGGTCAGCGTCCAGACCAGCGTTGTGCTGGGATGCTCACCGGCCAAGACGCTTGCGGCATCGTCCAGCGCCACCGGCGTGAACGACAGGCCGCGTGCCTGGCAGGCGCGGCCAAGCGCCTCGAATTCAGGAGCGAGATCGGTCGACTGCGCCAGATAGGACGCGATTTCGGCGGCACGCTGCGGTGCATGACCGTCGGCGACCAGACGGTCGAAACAAGCCTTCTCCGGCTCATGGACGAGGATCAGTCTTGGCTTGCGGCTCGACATGAGATGAACGATTCCGGCAGTAGGATTGCCTACCATCGCATGGTCGAGGCGTCAGGCTCTCGCGAAACCGACACGGCGCGGGCGGTTGCGTAACAACGCACCGTCCGACCGCAGAATCCAGTTCGCTCAGGCGATCAGCACGCGCGGCTCGAAGCGGCCGTTGACGGGAATATCGAGCAGAAAGGTCATGCCGCCCTGCAGATCCAGCAGACGCTGCTTCTCATCCTTGCCCGACCAGGCGGAGGTGACCGCCAGCCGATCGGCCTTGGCGCCGGCAAAGGCCGGGCAGGATGGCTGCGTCACCGGCATGGCGACCGTGCGGACGAGCTTGCCGTCGGGTCCATAGGCTTCGATGACGCTGCCGCCCCAGACGGCGTTCCACAGGATGCCGTCGCGGTCGAGTACGGACCCGTCGATATAGCCCTTGGCCGAGCGGTGATCGACGAACAGCTTTGGCTCACCTGCAGGCAGACCGGTCGCCGGGTCGCAGGCGACGCGCATCAGCAGCCCGGTCGAGGTGTCGGTGTAGTAGGCGATCGCGCCATCCTCGGTAAAACAGATCGAATTGGAGACGGTGATGTCCGAAAACAGGCGGCGCAGTTCGCCCTTGAAAAACCAGTAGATAGAACCCGCGCCTTTTTCCTCACCCTTGCCCATGGTGCCCATCCACAAGGCGCCGCAGGGATGGACCCGGGAATCGTTGGAGCGCGTGACCGGATTGTCGGCCTCGACGGGCGTGTGCAGCGTCAGTTTGCCGGTCGCGACATCGCGGACATAAAGGCCGGTCTCGGCGGCGACCAGCTGGCGCTTGTCGTCGACGACGGCGATGGCGCTCGCCATTTGACCAAGCTCATGGACGGTAGTCGCGCCGCCTGACAGCCGCTTTTCCAGAAGCTGGCTGTTGACGATGTCGAACCAGTAGAGCGTATCGGTGGCGGGATCGTAGCTCGGCCCCTCGCCGAGCTGGCAGACGTGATCGGAAAAAACCGAAACAATGGCTTCGCTCATCCTGCTTCTCCGAACACCGCATCCCAGGCCGCGACGGCAGCTTGCGCACGCGCGGCCACCTCGTCGACGCTCATGCCAGGTTTGAACAGGCTGGAGCCCAGACCAAAGGCGGTCACGCCGGCAGCCTTGTAGCCGGCAAAATCTTTTTCGGAGACGCCGCCGACGGCGCCGACCAATGTCTGCGCCGGCAACACGGCGCGCATCGCGGAAATGCCGCCGGCACCCAGCACGCTCGCCGGGAAGAATTTCAGCGCCGAGGCGCCGAGCTTGATCGCCAGGAAAGCTTCGGTCGGCGTGAACACGCCGGGCATCGTCACCATGCCGTAGTGCATGGCGCGCGCCATCACCTCGGCATCGATGTTGGGACTGACCAGCAGCCGCCCTCCGGCCTGGTGCAAGCCATCGACATCGGCCGGCGTCAGCACCGTGCCGGCACCGACCAGCGCCGTTTTCGGCAGCACTTGGACGATGCGGGCGATCGACGAGAACGGTTGCGGTGAGTTCAGCGGCACTTCGATCGCCTCGATGCCGGTGTCGAACAGTGCCTGGCCCATGGCCATCGCTTCGGTGGGCTTGAGCCCGCGAAGGATGGCAACCAGGCCGCGCTTGAGTTTTGGAAACGGTGCGGTCTGGCTCATCGAGCTGCTCCAATTCTGGCGATCATGTCGTTCTCACGCGCCGCCTCGACGAGACCTGCACGCACCGCCTCGTCAGCGTCGACGGCCCGAACCTCGAGGCCGGCAAGGCCGAGTGCCTCGCTGTACAG
>NZ_RZTC01000049.1:0-211 GCF_004023165.1 Mesorhizobium sp. M7A.F.Ca.MR.176.00.0.0
CAGCCCCTCGCGCATCAGCATATGCTTGGTGCGCACATCCGTCAGCCGCCAGGTGCGGTAGGCGAAGACGCCGAAGTCCCGCCCCTTGGTGCGCTCCGACTGGTCGGTGACGACAAGCTGCGTGTGTTCGCGCGCATCCTCGATCGCCACCGGCTTCGGCAGCAGGGCCAGCGGATGGCTGGGCGCGGCGGCCAGCACGATCGACATGAAG
>NZ_RZTC01000049.1:221-46246 GCF_004023165.1 Mesorhizobium sp. M7A.F.Ca.MR.176.00.0.0
CATGAAGCCGATGCGCACGAGATGCACATCGACATCGCCCAGCAGGCCGCCAATGCCAAGGTCGGCCTGCCCGCTGACGACATGATCGGGGATCAGGCCGAGGTACCGATATGCAGGCGCAGCATCACGGTCGGAAACTGCGCCTCGAACGCCTTCAGCACCCGCACCAGCACCGGCGACGGCAACGCTGCGTCGACCGACAGCGCGACTTCAGCCTCGAGCCCTTGGTGATGGCCGTCGACGCGCGAACGGATGCGCTGCAGCACGCCGATCATGCGCCGCGCATCCTCCAGCATCGCCCGGCCGATCTCGGTCAGTTGCGGCTCGCGGGTACCCTCGCGCTCGAACAGTTTCAGCCCCAGCTGCGCCTCGAGATTGGCTATGCCGTAGCTGATGACGGACTGTGCCCGATTGAGCCTGCGGCCGGCGGCCGAGAAGCTGCCGGCTTCGGCGACTGTCACAAAGATCTGAAGTTGATCGAGCGTCGGATTGGGCTGCATCGTGATATCTAACTTATAGATGGATCGTATAGAAAATATACCAGTTTATTGAATGGATCGAAAGCCCCATATCTGGCGGGACAAATCATTCCAACCGCTGGAGAGCCCAAAATGTCCATTCTTCTCATCACTTCGAGCCCGCGCGGCGCCGCCTCCCATTCGACCCGCATCGCTACCGAATTCGCTGAAAAGCTCGTCGCCGCCGATCCGTCGAACACGCTCGTCGTGCGCGACCTCGTCGCCAATCCGCTCCCCCATATCGACGCCGACTACGCGAGCGGCATCTACGTGCCGGCGGAAGCGCGCACTGCGCGCCAGGCTGAGGTCGTCGGCGTCTCCGATGTCGTGCTCGACGAGCTGTTTGCTGCCGACACCGTGATCCTGGCCACAGGCTTCATCAACTTCAACATCTCCTCGACGCTGAAGTCCTGGGTCGATCATATCTCTCGTTCCGGCAAGAGCTTTTCCTATGGCGAGAACGGCCCCAAGGGTCTCGTCACCGGCAAGAAGGTCTATATCGTGCTGGCTTCGGGCGGCATCTATTCCGAAGGTGCGGCCGTGCAGTTCGATCACGCCATTCCCTACCTGCGCGGCGTGCTCGGCTTCCTCGGCATGACCGATGTCGATGTCATCCGTATCGAAGGCGTCGGCATGGGTCCTGACGCGGTGACCGCAGCGCTCGCCAAGGCGACCGCCAAGGTCGATGCCGTGGTGGCAGCCAGCCAGGGTGTCGCGGCTGCCGCATAGGGAAAAGACTTAAATTGGAGGGCAGGCGCTTGGCGCCCGCCCTTTTTCAATGCGCTCCCCGCTTGTTTTCCTGACAGTAAACAGCGCGAAGCGACCAGAGTCCTTTGGGTGTGACTTGACGATCCACCTTGGTTCACTCACAATCACAATGAACCAAGTGGATCGAAACCATGACGGCTTTCACCGTACGCCTCCCCGACGACACGACAAACAGGCTCGACCAACTTGCCGAAAAGCTCGATCGCTCGCGCTCTTATGTGGCCGCCAAGGCCATCGAAGACTTTGTAGCTCGTCAAGAGTGGCAACTCGCTGAGATAGAGGCCGGATTGGCCGAGGCCGAGCGCGGTGAGTTCGCCAGCGAACAAGAGTTGGCCGCCGTGATCGGGAAATACGTCAAGCCCGCCGGCTGATCCATGAGCCGCAAGACAATCCGTTGGACCAAGCGGGCTTTGCGTCGGCTTGGCGAAATCGGCGCGCATATCGAGAAAGACAGTCCCGAAGCTGCCGCCCGTGTCATTGGGCGCATCTTGTCCGCAGCGGAGTTGCTTACCGAACAGCCGGCTATGGGTCGCGTTGGACGCATCAAGGCGACGCGAGAACTCGTTTTGGCCGATATCCCATATATCGTCCCCTATCGCGTAAGCGAAGATGCCGTCGAAATACTTACCGTCATACATGCCGCCCAACAGTGGCCAAAGAGCCTCTAAGCCAACTGGCCGCTGCCTTTCTAGCCGATGAAATGCCTGAGCAACCCCGCCGAAGCGACTCCGATCAGCACAGTCGGCAGCATGGAAAGCCGCGTGGCGGCCACCAGCGTAACAGCCAGCGCCAGAATATCCGCCGGGAACTTCGACACGAAGGCCGGTGCGATGACCGCAATCAGCACGCAACCGGGCGCAGCTTCCATCACAGCCGTGGCACGCCCGCTGAGCGTACGGTTGCGCAGCACGACATAGCCGCCGATGCGCGTGAGATAAGTGACGCCGGCCATCAGCACGATGGTGAAAAAGGTCGTTGCATCGATCATGCATCACTCGCCATCAGCCAGGCCGCGACCAGACCCGACATGGCGCCCGCGGCGACATACCAGGCGCCGGGAACGAAGAGATAGACCAGTGCCGCCACGACCAGGCTGACCAGCCAGGGTCGCGCCGCCGCCATCCCCGTCCACATGCCGCGCATCAGCACCAGGAAGACAGCCGGGAACGCCATGTCGAAACCATAGGCCCCGACGTCGCCGAGCATCGGACCGAGCAAGGCACCCAGCGTGGTGAAGACCACCCAGGTGAGATACATCGCCAGCGCCGCGCCCATATAGTAGCGCGGGCTGAAGGCCGGCATGATGCCGGCAGCAGTGCGCTGTCTGGCATCGGCCAGGCCCAGCGCCCAGCTCTCGTCGCACATAAAGAAAAGCGCCGGAAACACCTTGCGCCGCGGCAGGTGGCGCAGGAACGGCGCTAGTGCCGCACCCATCAGCAAATGACGGCTGTTGACCAGGAAGGTGATGGCGACGATGAGCACGATGTGCGGCGGCGACGTCCACAATTGGATCGCCGCGAATTCCGAACCGCCGGCGAAATTCAGCCCTGTCATCGCGGACAGTTCGACCGTGCTCAGCCCTTTTTGCGTGGCCTGGGCGCCGAGCACCAGCGCATAGGGTATGGTGCCGAACAGCACCGGCGCGCAGGACGCCACGCCACGGCGGAATTCGGATCGCGAACCATTGCCCGCCGCCTCGACTGCCTGTGAAATGCTCATGTGTCTCCACTGGCGCGCCTCGCGGCCGCCGCTGCCCTGCGTTTGAACTCTCATGACACTGGCGGCAAACATACCCACAATTCTCCGCAATATGGTTGCGAATATTGTTGTACTTCAACTAGGTTCGGCATTGAGTGCCATTAATTCCAAAATAGATGGAATCTAGAGCCATGAAGCTGGATGAGATCGACAAGCGGATCCTGCGGGCGCTGCAGCGCGACGGCCGCATGGCCAACAACGATCTGGCCAAAGAGGTCGGCCTGTCGCCCTCGCCTTGCCTGCGGCGCGTGAAGCTGCTGGAGGAAGCCGGCATCATCGATCGCTACGTCGCAGTGCTGAACCCCGGCAGCATCGGCAAGGGCCTCACCTTCTTCACCCGCATCTGGCTGAAAACGCAGGATGAGGACACGATCGAGCATTTCGCCACCGAAGTCGCCAAGCTGCCGCAGGTGATGGAGTGCTATTTGATGCTCGGCGATTGCGACGCCATGGTGCGCGTGGTGGCGGCCGGCATCGACGATTACCGCCGCTTCCAGTCGGAGCATCTGAGCCGCATCAAGGGCGTGCAGAACGTCAAGACCGACGTCCCCAGCCAGACGATCAAATACACGTCGGAACTGCCGATCTGAGCTGCCGAAAACGGCGTCACATCAAACTGGATAAAAAATGCAACCGGATTGTAGGATCGAACCCGGTGCCGGCGTCCTTCGTGCAAGCAGCGCGCAGCGCTGCCTTTAGGCATGGGAGATTTGAATGAGCCTTTCCTATCGTTGGGTCATCGTCGCCGCTGGCGCGCTGATGTCCTGTGTCGCCATCGGGACGATGTTTTCGCTGGCGATATTCCTGGAGCCGATGGCGATCGACACCAACTGGTCGCGCGCCGGCATTTCCAGCGCCATGACGCTCAACTTCCTGGTGATGGGCCTTGGTGGCTTCGCCTGGGGCGCGATATCGGACCGTTTTGGCGCCCGCATCGTCGTGATGATCGGCGCGGTGCTGCTCGGGTTGGCGCTGGTGCTGGCCAGCCGCGCCGGTTCGCTGCTGAGCTTCCAGATCACCTATGGCGTGCTGGTCGGTCTCGCGGCAAGCGCCTTTTTCGCGCCGATGATCGCGCTGACCACGGGCTGGTTCGACACCAACCGCAGCCTTGCCGTCTCACTGGTCTCGGCCGGCATGGGCGTGGCGCCGATGACGATCTCGCCCTTCGCCCGCTGGTTGATCTCCGCCTATGACTGGCGCACCGCCATGTTCGACATCGGCATTACCGCCTGGGTGCTGCTGTTGCCGGTGGTGCTGCTGGTGCGCCAGCCGCCGAAGCCCGTCCTGGTCGACACCGGCTCCGCGCCGGTTGCCGAAGGTGCCGGCCTGACAGTCGGCCAGGCGCTGCGCTCGCCGCAATTCATCGTGCTCGGGCTGACCTTCTTTGCCTGCTGCGCGGCGCATTCCGGACCGATCTTCCATATGGTCAGCTATGCCATGCTGTGCGGCGTCGCCCCCATGGCAGCGGTCTCGATCTACAGTGTCGAAGGTCTGGCAGGCCTTGGCGGCCGGCTCTTCTACGGCGTGCTGGCCGACCGGCTGGGCGTCAAGCCGGTGCTGATCGCGGGCCTGGCGATCCAGGCGATCGTCATTGCCGCCTATCTGTCGATCAGCCAGCTTGAGCAGTTCTACATGCTGGCCGTTATCTTCGGTGCCACCTATGGCGGCGTCATGCCGCTCTATGCGGTGCTGGCGCGCGAATATTTCGGCCAGCGCATCCTCGGCACCGTGTTCGGCGCCGCCACCATGCTGTCCAGCCTCGGCATGGCATTGGGACCGCTTGCCGGCGGCATGGTGTTCGATGCCTACGCCAACTATTCCTGGCTGTTCATCGGCTCGGCTCTTATCGGGCTCGGCGCGGTCGGCATCGCCATCGCGTTCCCGCCACTGCCACGCAGGGAACTGCAGCCGGCTTAGTTCGGGTCGACTTCCAAACCTTGCTGGCCAGGCGCGCAATCAGCCTGGCCCGTTCGGTTCGCCGCGGATCCTGTCCCCTGTTTCATCCGCTCCCCCTTGTGCGAGTGCGGAAGTCCCCGGCCACGTTTGCACCAAGCGCGACCTTCGCGCACCCGTCCACACCAGTGAGGGTACCACTTGAGCCGAAGGCGCGCGGCTCCGCCACGGCCAGGCTTGAATGGCAGGCAACGGTCGATGGATCGAAAAGCTCTCTTAAGCATTTAAGCTTTGGCTAATAGTAGCCTCAGGAGAGAAACGATGAAAAAGACGCTGCTCATTTTGAGCCTGCTCATTCCGCTCTCGGCGTGCTCCCGTACCGAACAAGGCGCCGCCGTCGGCGGCTTGGGTGGCGCGGCCGTAGGCGCCGCAGTGGCCGGAGACCCTGTGGAAGGGGCGGTTGTTGGCGGTGCGGTGGGAGCGATAGCCGGGGCCGTCATCGGCCACGCCAGCGAAGCCGGCCAGTGCAGATATCGTGATCGGTACGGCCGGGTTTACGTCGCGCGGTGCCCGGACGGCTACTGATCTCAAGACGCGTGATCTCCTTCGATCACGCGTCTGCTTGGGGTTAATCGAATGGCCTATCGGATCAAAAAGTTGCCGGGTTTCTTGTTTGCCGCTGTCGGCGCTGCCGCGTTGAATATCGCGTCCACGATTGCGATTTCGGCCGCGCTGGTTGATGCGAAGACGATTGCCGATCACTTCTCATCGGTGAAATCTATGTCAGGGGATTTCGTGCAGTCGGGCCCGAAGGCGGAAAGAAAACATGGCAGGTTTTTTCTCCAACGCCCGGGCAAGATCCGGTTCAATTATGCTGGCCAATCTGGGATCAGCGTGATTGCGGATGGTAAATCCCTGGTGGTTTACAACAGGAAACTGAAGACATCGCGGCTCTATGCTCTCTCGAAGACGCCGCTGAAGCTGCTGCTCGACAACAAGGTCGACTTCTCCGGCAGTCGCCTCAAGAGCATCAGAGACGACGGCGCCCAAGTTACCGTCAAGCTGGCCGACAGATCGGCTTTCGGCAACTCGAACATCTCCATGGTGTTCGACAGAAAATCGCTCGATCTGCGCAGATGGAGCCTCACCGACGAGAAGGGACTTACCACAACGGTGACTATATCAAATGTGAAGCAGGGCGTTCGCGCTCCCGAGGGCACCTTCGTTATCGATTATGCGGCGAACCGTGAATTCAACACCACAACGAAATAGCGGCGGCCGCAGAATGGTCACAGCACCGGAACCAATATGATCAGCGGCGGTTTAATCCGTGAAGGGACCGGAACCGCAAAGGACGCGGCACAATGATTGAAATTCACAGCATCGAAGCGGCCAACGCCAGACTGCGCATAAGGAGAGCTGAGCACTCTCTGAAGCGCGCGAATGACTTGCTGGACGAGGAAGGCGGCGTCGCTCTTAATCTGGCATTGTGCGGCCGGATAAGGGCCGCGAGAAGGCATCTGATCGAGGCCAGGACCCGCCTGATGACGATCGATCCCGCCAGGACGAGTTGATCCGCCGGCGGTCGTAGGTCAACCCGGACCGAGAGGTCCATCGTGGTGCAAAGACCGGCATGGTTAGGCAGTGCCCTGCTGGGATCTACCCAAAAATCCGGTCGCCCTGCTCGTCGACCAGTTGGATGCCCTTTTTGATCGAGATGTCGACGGCATCGTCGAGCCCGGCGAAACGGTCTGCGCGGATGAATTTGTGTTCCTTCACCACACCGTCGATCTCCTTGGAGACGACGCCGCACGTCTGGTACTGGCCATCCGCCTTGTAGGGCGTGGCGCTGATCAGGAAGCCCTTGTGCTCGACCTGCTTGGCTGGCGCTGCACTCGTCGGCTCAGCCGCCTGGGTTCCGCCGCCACCACCGCCGAAAAGACGCTTCAGAAAAGACATCGGGCTTCCTCCAACAGCATTCATCCCGCACCATGTAGAGTGACGCGGGATGAATTTCACTATCGGTCCTTGGCCCAGCGGGCAAGGGCTGCGTCCGGTCGGCTGGACAAGCTTACTTGTGCGACAGCGCTTCCAGCGCCTCGGCGGCGCCTTCGAGGATGGCGATCGCCTCGGCCTGCTTGTCGGCCGGGGCGTCGACGAAGTCACCCAGAGCCGCGCGCAGCCGGTGGCGGACTGCGCGGAATTCGTCGCGCGCTTCCGAACGATCCCCGCGGCTACCCCGGCCGCCACGACGCCCGCCCTCTTCACTCTCGTCGTTCCAGCCGAACCAGTCGCGCGCCTTGGCCATTTTGCGGCCGAAGCGCTCGAGATGGTCGAGCACGCCATCGATCATCTCGCGGTTGTCGGCGAGATGCGCCTGACCAGCTTCGGTGATCGAAAACACCTTCTTGTTGCCGTCGGCGGCGGAGGCGGCATAGCCGGCCTCTTCCAGGAAGGTCAGCGTCGGGTAGACCACGCCCGGGCTCGGGCTGTAGATGCCGCTGGTGCGCTCTTCCAGGGCCTTGATGATGTCGTAGCCGTGGCGCGGCGCCTCGGCCAGCAGCGACAACGTGATCAGCTTGAGGTCGCCGTCGGCCAGCATGCGCCCGGCGCGGAACATGTCGCCCGGGCCGCCGCGCCCGCCACCGCGACCGCCCTGCCCGAACGGGCCAAAACCGCCGCCCCCTCTGCCACCAAATTTGCCGGCCATGTGCATGAACATGCGTTCGCCGAAATGATTGTTCCCAAAATGTTTGTGCATTGATTGCTCCTTGAGTTGTATCTTACGATATATCTTAATTAGGCAGATCAATCGATGGAGTCAAGATATATCTTACGATGTATCTGAATGCGGCGCCAGAGGCTTGCTTTCAGGCCTGGGAGCAGTCTGGTAGTGGCGTTTCCAACGCTGCTGCTGGTCCTGCCGATAGTACGCCGCATCGTCGGCGCGCTGTGCGAGCCGGCCAGCCGATAGCGCGCACGAAAAGGTCCGGAGATGTCCTCCGGACCTTTGCGCTTCTGGTCATCAATGACGAACGGCTACCAGCGGCCCTCGCGGCGGTTCCAGGCATAGAGAAGATCGGCGAAGCGGTCGTAGGCAAAGCGTGTCACCGGCAAGGCAAACGGATTGCCGAACACCATCGCCAGCCAGCCTTCGCCCGGCGTGACCTTCCACACGGCGATGGCAACGTCGGCGCCGACCAGCAGCCTGCCCGCCGCATCGGTGGCGTGAAGCCGGCGGCGGATATCCTCAAGCGACGCGCCAAGTCCGGCAAGCGCTGCCGGTTCAAGATTGATGTCTCGGAACTCGATCCGCCCGGCCTTGACCGCCTCGATCAGCCGCCGCTTCTGCCTGCTGATACCGGCATCGCAGACCGGGCAGCGCGTGTTGTACCAGACGGTCAGCATCTATCCGTGGCCATGCCTGTGGTGCAGGTCGGGATAATGTGGATGCCGGTGGCGCATCGGCGCATGCCGATGCCAGTGCGAATGCGGCTCGTCCACCGGCCCATCATGATGGTGCTGGTGGTGCTCGTCATGCACATGGCTGTGCTCGTGTTCCAGTTCCTCATGGTCGTGCTCATGCTCATGGCGTTCCGACAAATGCAGCCATAGGCCAACGCCCATCAGAACTCCGGCGGCCGCAAGCTTGAGCGTGACGGCGTCACCCAGGATGGCGATTGCCAGCAACGCGCCGATGAAGGGAGCGAGCGAGTAATAGGCCCCTGTCCGGGCGGTGCCCAGATGACGCAGCGCCACGATGAACATCACCAGGCTGACCCCGATGCCGAAGAAACCGACTGCCGCGGTCGCTGCAATGACCGACGTCGGGGGAAACAAGGCCCCGCCGGCAAGCGCCAGCCCGACATTGACGACACCCGCCACCAGCCCTTTGAGCATGGCGATCACCACCGGGTCGGTGGCGGAGATCCTGCGCGTGAAATTGTTGTCGATCCCCCAGGCCAGACAAGCCCCTGCCACCATCAGGGCGCCACGGTTGAAGGCGACGCCCTCACCTTGCCACGACAGAAGAATGGCACCCGCCAGAATGGCGAAGGCGCCCAGAAGCAGGCGTCGGTCGACATTCTCGCGATAGACGAGCCAAGCGATCGCCATCGTCGCCAGCCCTTCCAGATTGAGCAGCAGCGCCGAACTGGACGCCGTGTTGAGGGTCAAGCCGAACATCAGCAGCACTGGCGCGATGATGCCGCCCATGCCGATTGCCAGCGCCAGCCAGGGAATATCTCCAGCGGTCAGTTGTGCTTCCCCGGCCGCGGCCTGCCTGCCCCGAAGCAGACGATACAGAGCAAGGCCGAGACCGGCACCGAGATAGAGCAGCCCGGCCAGCATGAAGGGATTGACGCCATCAAGCAGCAGCTTGCTGAGCGGCGGCGTCGCCCCGAACAAGGCGGCCGAGCCAAGCGCCAGCGGCACGCCGGGCCAAAGATGCGAATGGGAATGCGGTTCGGACATGGCTACATCCTAACGCAAGCTCCCCAGGAATGGCGACGCACTTTGCGCGCTGTTTCGCCACGGCTCTATCCGAGCGAGGTGATGATCTCGCGGTAGGCGAATTCGGGGAAGGCCTTCAGCGTCCGCGTCCTGACATTGCCGGCCGCCGCCAGCATCAGCGAGAAACGCGCCAGCACTGCGTCGTCGGGCGCTTCGACCACCGCCACCATGTCGTATTCGCCCATGGTCAGGTAAAACGCCTTGAACGATCCGCCCATGTCTCCGAGCTGCTTTCTGGCGGCGTCGAGCCGCTTCGGTGACTCGCGCACGTTTCTGGCGCCCTGCTCCGTCCAGTTCATCAGCACGATGTAGCTTGTCATGGCACACCTCCCTCCGGGACCACGGAGCACGGCGGCTTCACCGGGGCGGGCATCCGGGTTGTCGCCCAGAAAATGCATCCGATACGAAATTATCCTCCTGCGGCGAACGTCCTGCAAGGACTAATGCACCGGCGCCCGATTGCTGGGTGAAGGCGAGCCTCGTGCCAGGCGCCAAGGAGGCAGCGTTATGGTTCGATTGAGATCGGCGACCGGGGCGGCATCATCGTCAAGGGGACACGGCTGAACATGCCATTGTAAGGACAATCCCCACGGGAATTGCAGTTAGTGAACAACATCAATTTCGGCCGCAAAAAGCCCATCCGCCGTGCCACGCCCGGTCAACACGACCCGAGTTCCCTGATGAAGTGTCTTACGAAAGTCGTCCGGGATACCGCATAGAGTGCCGGTCATCATCGGCATGCCCGTCAGGTCGACTCTATTCGGACAGCGGTAGGACCAACCCGCCGTATCTTTGACGGAGAATTCGAGTTGCGTATGCTTCCCCATCAGTGCTGCTAGCCAGAGCGGGTATGCAGTCAGGACGGTTGCACGGACATAACCGCCAAAAACGAAAGGCAACACAATAACGCTAAAACCAGAAAGGATGAGGGCCTTGATGGACACCTGCGGGGCGTCGAAGTCCTTTGCAAACTTTCGGCAGCAAAGAACAAGAATTAAGCAGCCAGCAGGGATAGCAATCGATTTCGCGATCGTATTGTGGTCGCTCACATAACCTTGCGACGGCACAAAAGAATAGCCGGAGATCATGGCTCCAACAAGAACCGCTCCATGAATAGTAAGGCCGACAAGACAGAGGAAAAAAATCCAGAAGAGACAGCGGCGTAGCGGTCGTCTCTCTGTTGTCTCCTCCACGGAAGCCTAGCCTAACTGTCCAGGAAGCTGCGCAGCTTGCGGCTCCGGCTCGGGTGCTTGAGCTTGCGCAGCGCCTTGGCTTCGATCTGGCGGATACGCTCGCGGGTGACCGAGAACTGCTGGCCGACCTCTTCCAGCGTGTGGTCGGTGTTCATGCCGATGCCGAAGCGCATTCTGAGCACGCGCTCCTCGCGCGGCGTCAGCGAGGCCAGCACGCGCGTGGTGGTTTCGCGCAGATTGGCTTGGATCGCCGCATCGATCGGCAGGATCGCCATCTTGTCCTCGATGAAATCGCCCAGATGCGAATCCTCCTCGTCGCCGACCGGCGTTTCGAGCGAGATCGGCTCCTTGGCGATCTTCAGCACCTTGCGCACTTTTTCGAGCGGCATGGCGAGCTTTTCGGCCAGTTCTTCCGGCGTCGGCTCGCGGCCGATCTCATGCAGCATCTGGCGCGAGGTACGCACGATCTTGTTGATCGTCTCGATCATGTGCACCGGAATGCGGATGGTGCGCGCCTGATCGGCGATCGAACGGGTGATCGCCTGCCGGATCCACCACGTCGCGTAGGTCGAGAACTTGTAGCCGCGGCGGTATTCGAATTTGTCGACCGCCTTCATCAGGCCGATATTGCCTTCCTGGATCAGGTCGAGGAACTGCAGGCCGCGATTGGTGTATTTCTTGGCGATCGAGATGACGAGGCGCAGATTGGCTTCGACCATTTCCTTCTTGGCGATCGCCGCTTCGCGCTCGCCTTTCTGCACCTGATTGACGATCTTGCGGAATTCCAGGATCGAGATCGCCGTTTCGGTGGCGAGGTTCTGGATCTCGGCGCGCAGGTCCTTGATCGCATCCTTCTCGTTCTTGGTGAATTCCTTCCAGCCGCGCGAGGTCAGATTGCCGATCGAGCGCGTCCAGTTCGGGTCGAGCTCGGAACCCTGATATTCCTTCAGGAACTCTTCGCGGCGCACGCCGTAGCTTTCGGCCAGCCTGAGCAGCTTGCCTTCGTTCTGCACCAGGCGCTTGTTGATGTCGTAGAGTTGCTCGACCAGCGCCTCGATGCGCGCTGTGTTGAGCGACAGCGACTTCACCGCCTTGATCAACTGGTCCTTGAGCTCCTTCAGCCGGCGGTCCTGGCTGGGCGACAGCGTGCCGGCGGCGGCCAGACGGTTCTCGACCTGCTGGTCCTGCAGCTTGCGCAGCTTTTTGTAGGTGTCGGCGATAACGTCGAGCGTCTCCATCACCTGGGGGCGGAGTTCCGCTTCCATCGCGGCCAGCGACAGGCTCGCTTCGTCCTCGTCTTCGTCGTCGTCATCCGTCAGCCCACGCGTATCGGCGCCGACATTGGTGATGTCGTCTTCGTCGTCGCGCGAACGGCGCGGCTTGTCCTCGACCTTGGCTTCCTCGACGCGCTCGACCACCGGCGCCTGTTTGGCCTCGGGGCCGGCATAGGTGGCTTCGAGATCGATGATCTCACGCAGCAGGATTTTGGATTCGTTGAGTTCGTCGCGCCAGATGATAATGGCCTGGAAGGTCAGCGGGCTTTCGCACAGACCCGCGATCATCGTCTCGCGGCCGGCCTCGATGCGCTTGGCGATGGCAATTTCGCCCTCGCGCGACAACAGCTCGACCGAGCCCATCTCGCGCAGATACATGCGCACCGGATCGTCGGTGCGATCGGTCGGTTCTTTCTTGGTGGTGGTGGCGGCGACCGCGGTGCCGGTCTGCTCAGCCAACTCGTTGGCGTCTTCCTCGGCATCGGCCGCGGTGTCGGCGGCCTCGGGCTCCTCGCCCTGCTCGTCGTCCTCGACCACGTTGATGCCCATGTCGGACAGCATCGCCATCGTGTCCTCGATCTGCTCGGAGGTCACTTCCTCTGAGGGCAGCACCGAATTCAGCTCGTCCATGGTGACATAGCCGCGCTTCTTGGCGGCCTTGATCATCTTCTTGACAGCATCATCGGAAAGGTCGAGCAGAGGGCCATCGGTGGCGCCTTCGCGTTCGGTTTCGACCTCTTCCTTTTCCTTTGTCGCCATAGTCTTTATCTTCTCCTAGCGGCCGAACTTCAAAGCCGCGTAAGCTGTCGGACCAGTCAAATCGGATGCGCTCGCTTATGAAACGCGCTTCACCGGGCCAGTAACTGCATCAACTCGTTTCGTTTGGTGTATGTCGTTGCCCAAATCGGGTTTCCCCTTTTGGGCGACATGCATTAAGTCCAGATTAACCCTGATATCTGTGGCAGGCGGGCTGCCTGTCCAGTGACCAGTACCTCACATCGCTTATTTCCCGTCGACGCGGGTTCGGGTTAACGTTTCGAATCGTCCTGATTCCGCCAATCTGCCAGAAGGTCAAGCGCCTCTCGCATGATTCGCATGAAAAAAGCGAATCAATTACCCGACTTAGCCCGTTACGCGCCATTTGGACGCGCAACGACGCTTTCTCAATTCACTCGCTTCCAACTAAGCTCGCCCAGCCCTGCCCGAGGAGACGCCAAACCCTTCGATCAGCGCTTCCGTGGCCTGCACATCCTGGAATTGCGCCTGAATTTCGATCAGATGCCGGTAGTTTTCGTCTGTGGGATCGGTGGCGAGCGCCGCTTCCGCCTGTTTCAATTCCTTATGTAAGGTGCGCGCGCTGCGCTGCAAGTGCAGCGCCTGGCTGAAAGCATCGCGGGCATCTTCAAGGGCGGCGGTCTCCAGCGCCGGCCATTGCCGCATCCGCCGGATCAGCCCGACGGCCCGCTCCCAGATCTCGGCGCAGCCGGCGCGTTCGATCATCGCAATCACCGCCTGCCGGTCATTGGCCATGTCATGCGCCATTGCATCGAGGATTGCCGCATGCAGCCGCCTCAGGTCGGAGTTGGCGAGATCGAGGAACTCGATATGGGCGAAATTCTCGTCGATCAGCGCCGGATGGTTGATCAACGCGACGATGATCGTCGCCTCGCGCACCGACATCCCCTCGCCGCCGCGTTTGACCAAAGCCGACTGGCCGAGGCTTTCGGTGATCGCAATGCGGCCGCCACCGCCTTTGGCGAACTGCCCGCCGGGCGCGGCCGTCTTGCCCTGGCCCTGTTTCCAGTCCTGCCGACCTTGACGCCCACTGCGCTGCGAGCCGAAGAAGCTCAGCACACGCTCCCGCATCTCCTGCTGGTAGTGGTAGCGCAGGCTTTCGTCGCGGATGCGGCTGGTCAGCTCGCGCAGCGTCTTCTCGAGTTCGGCCCGCCGCTCCGGCGTATCGAAGACGCCGCCCGCCGTCTCACGCATCCACAAAAGGTCGACCAGCGGCCGCGCCTCGGCCAGAACCCGACGAAACGCATCCGGTCCTTCGGCCTTGACCAGATCGTCGGGATCCTTGCCTTCCGGCAGCAGCGCGAAGCGCGCCGAACGGCCGGCCTGCACAGATGGCAGCGCCATATCGGCGGCCCGCCACGCTGCCTTAAGCCCGGCCTTGTCGCCGTCGAAGCACAGCATCGGCTCCGGCGCCATGCGCCAGAGCAGTTCGAGCTGGTTCTCGGTAAGCGCGGTGCCGAGCGGCGCCACGACATTCTCGAAGCCGGCCTGCGCCAGCGCGATCACGTCCATATAGCCTTCGACGGCGATGACCGTGCCGCCCTTGGCCAATGCCTTGCGGGCGCGGGCGAAATTATAGAGTACGTTGCCCTTGTGGAAGAGCTCGGTGTCAGGCGAGTTCATGTATTTGGCCAGCGCGTCCGGCTGCAAAGCACGGCCGCCGAAGGCGATGATCTTGCCCCGGGAATCCGGAATCGGGAACATGATGCGGTCACGGAACCAGTCATAGGAAACCGGGATGTCGTCACCGTGGCGCACCAGTCCACAAGCCTCGATGTCGGCCTTGGGCACGCCCTTGGCGGCGAGATGCTCCTTCAGCGCATTGCGGCTGTCGGGCGCAAAACCGAGCCGGAACGATTGCTGCGTCGCCGGCGTCAGTCCGCGGTCGCGCAGATAGGCACGCGCCTTGGCGCCTTCCGGCCCCTGCAGCCGTTCCTGGAAGAAGGTGGTGGCCATCTCCATGACGTCTGTCAGGCTGGCGCGTTCCTTTTCGCGCCGCTCCTCCTGCGCATCGCGAACCGGCATCGGCACACCGGCCATGTCGGCGATCTTTTCGACCGCTTCGGGAAAGCTCATCCCGTCGAGTTCGGTGAGGAACTTGAAATGATCGCCCGAAACCGAACAGCCGAAACAGTGGTAGCGGCCCTTTTTGTCCTCGCAGTGGAAGGACGGGCTCTTCTCGCCGTGGAACGGACAACAGGCCCAATAGTCGCCGCGCGGCGCGTTGGTTTTCTTCCTGTCCCACGCAACGCGCTGGCCGATCACCGATGAAATCGGCACGCGGTCGCGTATCTCGTCGAGGAAGGCGGGTGGAAAGCGCATCGGGGAACTCGTTTCCCGATTATATAATCATACCCGCGAATTCCGACGACCCTTAATGCGGGCCATACCCGGTTTCCACAGGCAAAAGAGGCGGCCGTTGCGGGCCGCCTCTTTCCAATATCCGCCTGGGGAGCGATCAGTGCGCGGCAAGCGCGCCGAAAATGACGCCGGAGAGCACACCGACCAACACATAGTCGTTGCCGACGCGGATCCATTCCTGGCGGCGGCCGGGACGATGCAGGCCATAGCGGCCGTAGTCGCGGATCGGCTGGTGCTGTCTCCAGCCTGAATATTTATGGCCGTTGCGCCAGTTGTTGCGCTTCACGATGACCTTCTTATGGATGACGCGCTTCTGGATGAAGCGCTTCTTGACATCCCTGTTGGTGGGCTTTTGCCAGTCGACCTTGCTGTAATTCGACTGCGGAGCGTTCGGTGCATTCAGCGGTGCGGCTTGGCCGGTGAGCGACGTAGCGGCCAGCATCGAGAAAGCGAGTGCGGAAAGGACAATGCGTTTCAAGAGAAGTCTCCTTGGTTGTCGATGCCAGAGGAATAGCGGGCCACCGATGAACCGAAACTGAACGCCTGCATTACAATTGCGTAATGAATTCCTTGATTTACCCGATAGAGCTGAACATATTCGCAAAGGTCAGGAGTCTGTCGCGCTGCTAACTCGGCCTATCCGTTGCTTCGCGCCCGCCCCGCAATGCAACCATTTGCGCGTCCGTCCATTTTCCGACACCGCCCGTCGCGCTGCAACGGCCCTTGAAATCGACAAGATTTTATTATCCGGCTAAAATATTCGAGCTATTATAAGCCACCGCCATGAACATGATTCGTACCCTCGTTTTCCCTTCTGATCGCCACGCCAAACAGGACGCGCATCCTGTTTGCATGCGGGGGACGAAATGAGCGGGTCCGTCGTCCTTCTGCATCTGGCCGGCGCCGTGGCGCTGATGCTGTTTGCCACCCGCATGGTGAAGACCGGCGTCGAACGCGCCTATGGCGACGTGCTGCGCCATCGCCTGCGCGCCACCATGCGCAATCCGATCATGGCGGTGCTGGCCGGCACCGGCCTTGCCATCGCCCTGCAAAGCTCCACCGCCGTCACGCTGCTGGTTGGCTCCTTCGCCGGCTCTGGCATCGTCTCGGGCGCCGCGGGCCAATTGGCAGTGCGCGGCGCCGAGATCGGCTCTGCGCTGGTGGTCAAGCTGCTGACCTTCGACCTCACCTTGCTGGTGCCGCTGTGCCTGATCACCGGCACGGTCATGTTCATGGCCACCGAGCGGCGCGACTGGCGCCAGACCGGCCGCATTCTGGTCGGCATCGGCCTTTTGATCCTGTCGCTGGAGATGATCGGACAGGCGTCTGAGCCGCTGCGCAACAGCCAGCTCATGCCGGTCATCATCAACTACTTCTCGACCGATTCCATCACCGCCTATCTGCTGGCGGCGCTGATCACCTGGCTGTTCCAGTCGAGCATCGCGGCGGTGCTGTTGATGGCGACGCTGGCGGGCCGCGGCCTGATCACGCCTGAACTCGGCGTTGTTCTTATCCTCGGCGTCAATCTCGGCTCCTCGATCATCGCGCCGATGCTGACCCGCTCGTCGAGCCCCGAGGTGCGCGTCGTGCCGATCGGCAACCTCCTGATGCGCGGGCTTGGTTCGCTTGTCATGCTGATCCTGGTCATGATCTTCAGGCCGCACTTCGCCTTTCTCGGTTCGACGGCGGCGGACCAGATCGTCAATGCCCACATCCTGTTCAATGTGCTGATCCTGCTCGCCGGCCTGCCGCTGGCAGGGTTTGTCTACCGCGCTTCGGAGAAGATCGTCGCACTTGGCACCAAGCCCGTGCCGGCCGCCTCGCTTGACGTCGTCGAGCTGTCCGCGCTCAACGAAAGCGCGCTCGACGTGCCGAGCCAGGCGCTTGCCAATGCCACCCGCGAGGTGGTGCGGGTCTGCGAGACGATCGAGATCATGCTCAAGCGCATCATCGAACTCTATGAAAGCGCCGACGCCGACAAGATTAAAGCGCTGGCCGCACTCGACGACCGCGTCGACCGCAAGCACGCCGCGATCAAGCTCTACCTCGCCAAGTTGACCAGGAACGCGCTGACCGAGGACGAGGCGCTGCGCTGCCAGGAGCTGATCGGCGCCTGCGTCAAGCTGGAGCAGGTCGGCGACATCATCGTGCGCAACATGCTGGTGCATGTGAAAAAGAAGTTCGAGCGCGGACTGGAATTCACCGACGAGGGCTGGGCCGAGCTGTGCGCCTTCCATAGCTCGGTGCTGGCCAATGCGCGGCTTGCCTTCAACGTTCTGGTGTCGCGCGATCCCGAGACCGCCCGCCAGTTGGTGCTGGAAAAAGACCGGCTTCGCGACCGCGAGAAAGAAACCAGCGCCAGCCATTTCGTGCGCCTGCGCGACGGCACTGCCAAGAGCGTCGAGACCAGCTCGATCCATCTCGACACCATCCGCGACCTGAAGCAGATCAATTCGCTGCTGGCCTCGATGGCCTATCCGGTGCTCGAAGAGCGCGGTCTGCTGACTGGCTCCAGGTTGAAGGCGAGCTGAGAAACAGCCGATCTCCCCCTCGTGGGGAGATTGGCGCTTCATCGCCTCGCGCCCCCACTGAAGAAAACCTAAACCGGCGACAAAAATTTCTGGATTGCCCGCAAAGCCCATCCGTGGTTTGAGGCCATTCCAGCTAAGGCTTCCCCATGTCGCTTCCGCTCATCGCCCTGTTCATTGCCGCCTTTGCTTTCGGCACCACTGAATTCGTCATTGCCGGCGTGCTGCCGCAAGTGGCGGAGGGGCTCGGCGTCTCGGTTCCCTCGGCCGGCTATCTCGTCTCCGGCTATGCCTGCGGCATCGCCATCGGCGGTCCACTGCTGGCGCTCGCCACCAAGTCGCTGTCGCGCAAGAGCCTGCTGCTCGGCCTCGCCATCGCCTTCACCATAGGCCAGGCGGCTTGCGCGCTGGCGCCCGACTTCACCTCGATGCTACTGTTGCGCATTGCCGTGGCGGTCGCGCATGGCGCCTATTTCGGCGTCGCCATGGTCGTCGCCGTGGGTCTCGTGCGCGAGGACCAGCGCGGCATGGCTGTCGCCGTCATCCTGTCTGGCCTCACCGTCTCCAACGTCATCGGCGTGCCGGCCGGCACCGCGATCGGCAACATCTGGGGCTGGCGCGCCACCTTCTGGGTGATGTGCGCGCTCGGCGTGGCGGCGACGCTTGCCATGGCAGCCCTGTTGCCGCGCACCACCGGCTCATCGGCCAGGCCCGCCGGTTTCGCCCGCGAGGTCCGTGTGCTGGCCCGCCAGCAGGTCTGGACTTCGCTGATCCTGATGCTGATGCTGATGATCGGCCAGTTCGGCCTGTTCACCTACATCACCCCGACACTGCTGGAGGTCACCGGGCTCGACGAGAACCTGGTGCCGTGGGTGCTGCTGCTCAACGGCGTCGGCGCCACGCTCGGCGTCTTCCTCGGCGGCAAGCTCTCCGACTGGAAGCTGATGCCGTCATTGATCACCATGCTGGCCTTGCAGGCGGTGACGCTGGCCGTCATCTACGCCGTCAGCCCCTATCCCCTGCCGATGGTTGTGGCGATCGTCGTCTGGGGCGGCCTCAACTTCGCCATCGGCACACCGATCCAGACCCGCATCCTGGCCTGGACGGCGGACGCCTCGAACCTCGCCTCGTCGCTCATTCCGTCCGGCTTCAATGTCGGCATCGCGCTGGCCGCGTCGTTGGGCGCCGCGATGCTGAACAGCGGCTATGGCTACCGCAGCCTGCCGCTGCTGGGCGCCATCGCCATGCTGGTCGCCGTCGCGGTGGCGCTGGCATCCTATGTCTGGGAAGGGCGCAGCAACGCCACGCCGCCGCTGACGGCTCCGGCGGAATAGACCACTTCACCCGCGCCAGCGCAGCAGGCGCATGGCATTGGCGGTGACCAGCACGGTGGCGCCGGTATCGGCCAGGATCGCCGGCCACAGGCCGGTGATGCCCAAAATGGTGGTGACCAGGAACACCGCCTTCAGCCCGAGCGCAACGCTGATGTTCTGGCCGATATTGGCCATCACCGCCCGCGACAGTCTTACCATGCGCGCGACATCCATGACGCGGCCATGCAGGATCGCCGCGTCCGCCGTCTCCAGCGCCACATCGGTGCCGCCGCCCATGGCGATTCCGATGTCGGCGGCGGCGATCGCCGGTGCGTCGTTGATGCCATCGCCGACCTTGGCGACCTTCAGCCCTTCGCGCTGCAATTCACCGATGATGCGCTGCTTGTCCTGAGGCAACAGCTCCGCCCGCGCCTCGATGCCGAGCGAAGCGGCGATGGCTTGCGCCGTGCGGCGATTGTCGCCGGTCAGCATGATCGTGCGGATGCCCTCGGCCTTCAGCGCCGCAATGCCGGCCGCCGCATCCGGCCGCGGCTCGTCGCGCATGGCGATCAGTCCTGCCACCACGCCGTCGGCGACCAGCACTGAGACGGTCTTGCCCTGCCCGTTGAGGCTGTCGACGGCGAGGTGCTGCACTTGCGTCATGTCGGCGCGTTCGCCCGCCGCCGGACCGGAGCCGAGGAAGACGGCGACACCACCGACGCTGCCCTGGACACCTTTGCCCGAGATCGCCTTCGCCGCCAGAGCCGGCGGCACCGGCGCACCATCAGCCTTGGCCCTGTCGAGGATCGCCATGGCTAGCGGATGGCTGGAACCCTGCTCGAGCGCCGCCGCCAGCGCCAGCACGGTGCGTTCATCGCGGCCATAGGCCATGATGTCGGTCACCACGGGCCTGCCCGCGGTCAGCGTGCCCGTCTTGTCGAAGGCCACCGCCGTGACCCGGCGAAACCCTTCCAGCACCGCACCACCTTTCATCAGCAGTCCGCGCCGCGCGCCGGCCGCAAGACCTGCGGCGATCGCCGCCGGCGTCGAGATGACGAGCGCGCAGGGGCAACCGATCAGCAGGATCCCCAGGCCCTTGTATATCCATTCGTTCCAGTCGCCGCCAATGAGCAGCGGCGGCAGCATCGCCACCAGCGCGCCGACCGCCAGCACCGCCGGCGTGTAGGTGCGCGAGAAGCGGTCAATGAAGCGTTCGGTCGGTGCCTTGGCTTCCTGCGCCTCCTCCACAAGCCGCACGATTCGGGCGATGGTGTTGTCAGACGCGGCAGCCGTCACGCGAACCCTGAGCACGCCGTCTGTGCTAATGGTGCCGGCAAAGACGGCGTCCGCGACGCCCTTGCGCTTGGGCGTGCTCTCGCCGGTCACCGGCGCCTCGTCGATTTCGCTCGCCCCCTCGACGACCACGCCATCCGCCGGGATGCGGTCGCCCGGCCGCACCAAGATGACGTCGCCGACCACGAGATCTTCGGCGGGAATCTCAGATGTGCCGCCCGCCCGCTCGACCAGTGCCGTCTTCGGCACCAGATCGGCAAGCCCCTGGATGCTCGCCCGTGCGCGGCCGGCGGCGACACCTTCCAGAAGTTCGCCGATCAGGAACAGCACCACCACGGCGGCCGCTTCTTCCGTGGCGCCGATCATCACGGCGCCTATCGCCGCGATGGTCATCAGCATCTCGATCGAGAACGGCGTGCCGGCCAATGCCGCCATCAGCGCGCGCCGCGCGATCGGCACCAGGCCGACCAGCAGGGCGGCAAGGAAGACCCAGCGCTCGGCCGCAGGAAGAAGATGGCCGATACCGTAGGCGGCAAGAAGCGCTGCAGCGCAAGCCAGCGTCAGAGCTGCCCGGCGGGTGCGCCACCACGCCTGCCCAGGCTCGGCATGGCCATGATCGTGGCCTTCATGGTCATTGGGGACGTGATCGGCGTGCGCCCTGTCTGAGATCGGCGATACCTGCGCCTCGGCCTTGACGATGCCATAGCCGAGCCTTGCCACCTGTTGCAGCACCTTGTCTTCCGGCAGCGCGCCGCCGTGGCTGACCGTCATGCTGGCGCCGGTCACCGAAACCGAGACATCGGCGACGCCGTCGAGGCGACGCACAGCCGTATCGATCTTGGCCGCACAGGAGGCGCAGTCCATGCCGCCGATCTTGAACCGTGTCTGCCCGATTGTTTCCAGCTTGAGGGGTGCCGTCATCACATTACCTGTCTGCCTTGCCCGCGCGGCGTCGCCGCATGGGTCTTGAATCCTGATGTCCAGCACTGTAATTGCTCTAGTCACTAGAGCTTCAAGAGGAAAATTTCATGTTTTCGATCGGTGATCTCTCGCGCCGAACCGGGGTCAAGGTGCCGACCATCCGCTACTACGAGCAAATGGGCCTTGTTGCGGCACCCGAGCGCTCGGAAGGCAACCAGCGCCGCTATTCCAGGCAGGAGCTGGAGCGGTTGGCCTTCATCCGCCACGCCCGCGACCTCGGCTTCGCCGTCGAGGACATCCGCTCCCTGATCGAGTTGAGCGGCCACCCCGAGCAGCCCTGCGGCCACGCCGACAAGATCGCCGAGGAGCAACTGATCTCGGTGAGGGAAAAGATTGCCCAGTTGAAGCGGCTCGAGGCCGAGCTCGAACGCATCGCCACGTGCTGCAATGGCCAGACGGTCGGCGACTGCTACGTCATCCGCGCGCTGTCGGATCATGCGCTGTGCGCCGATGAGCATGGTTGAGAGGTTCGAAGGACGCGTCAAAGGCGGCGCCGAGTTCGAAATGAGGGGGTGAACTCAATCCGACGAGATCACCCCGCAACGATCTCGCCCAGGAAGGCACGGTCCACCAAAGCGCAATCTCTTACGACAAGGCCGCGCTCCCATCGCTGGAAACACGGCCCTGGCGTTGGGTCCTTGGGAGGACTGGCACTCCGGCGCGGCCGCGCCGGATCACCTTTAGCGATCTCAGGCGATGTCGAAGCGGTCGGCGTTCATCACCTTGGTCCATGCCGCGACGAAATCCCTGGTGAATTTCGCCTTGGCGTCCGCCGACCCGTAGACCTCGGCAAGCGCGCGGAGCTGGGCGTGCGAGCCGAAGATCAGGTCGGCACGGGTGCCGGTCCACTTGACCGCCTTGGTCTTGCGGTCACGCGCCTCGTAGACTTCGTCGGAGCCGGCGGCCGGGTCCCAGACCGTGTTCATGCTGAGCAGATTGACGAAGAAGTCGTTGGTCAACGTACCCGGCCGGTCGGTGAGCACGCCGTGCTTCGACCTGGCCGTGTTGGCGCCGAGCACGCGCAGACCGCCGACCAGAACCGTCATCTCGGGCGCGGTCAGCGACAGCAATTGCGCGCGGTCGACCAGCATGGCTTCGACCGACATCGGCTGCTTGCCCCTGACATAGTTGCGGAAGCCATCGACTTTCGGCTCGAGCGCGGCGAAGGAATGGACATCCGTCTGTTCCTGCGAAGCATCCATGCGGCCCGGCGTGAACGGCACCTTGGTCTCGTGACCGCCGTCCTTCGCCGCCTTCTCAACCGCAGCGACGCCGCCGAGCACGATAAGGTCGGCCAGCGAGATCTTTCTCCCGCCGGTCTGTGCCGCGTTGAACTCCGTCTGGATGGCTTCCAGCTTCGCCAGCACCTTCGACAGTTCCGCCGGCTGGTTGACGTCCCAATCCTTCTGCGGTGCCAGTCGGATACGTGCCCCGTTGGCACCACCGCGCTTGTCGGAATTGCGGAACGTCGAGGCCGAGGCCCACGCAGTCGAGACCAATTCGGAGACCGAAAGGCCCGATGCGAGGATCTTCGCCTTCAGCGACGCAATGTCCTGCTCGCCGACCAGTTCATGGTCGACCGCCGGGATCGGGTCCTGCCAGATCAGCTCTTCCTTCGGCACGAGCGGACCGAGATAACGAACGACCGGACCCATGTCGCGATGGGTCAGCTTGTACCAGGCCCGGGCGAACGCGTCGGCGAAATGGTCCGGATGCTCATGGAAGCGCCTCGAAATCTTCTCGTAGGCCGGATCGACCCGCAGTGCGAGATCGGTGGTCAGCATGGCAGGCGCGCGGCGCTTGGACGGATCGTGGGCATCCGGCACGATCCCGGCACCGGCGCCGCCCTTCGGCGTCCACTGATGCGCTCCCGCCGGGCTCGTGGTCAGCTCCCATTCGAAGTTGAACAGATTGTCGAAGAAGTTGTTGCTCCACTTGGTCGGCGTCGTGGTCCAGGTCACCTCGAGGCCCGAGGTGATGGCGTCGCCTGCAATGCCGGAGGCGTGCTTGCTCGACCAGCCAAGGCCCTGCGCCTCGATGCCGGCGCCTTCCGGCTCCGCGCCCACCAGCGAGGCATCGCCGGCGCCGTGCGTCTTGCCGAAGGTGTGACCGCCAGCGATCAGCGCCACGGTCTCCTCGTCGTTCATGGCCATGCGCGCGAAGGTCTCGCGGATGTCGCGTGCCGAGGCCAGCGGATCCGGTCTGCCGTTCGGCCCTTCCGGATTGACGTAGATCAGTCCCATCTGGACGGCGCCGAGATGGCCCTGGAGTTCGCGGTCGCCGGAGTAGCGCTTGTCGTCGAGCCACTTGGTTTCCGAACCCCAATCGACGTCCTGTTCGGGTTCCCAGACGTCGGCGCGGCCGCCAGCAAAACCGAAGGTCTTGAAGCCCATCGATTCCAGCGCGACGTTGCCGGTGAGGATCAGCAGGTCGGCCCAGGAGATCTTGCGGCCATATTTCTGCTTGACCGGCCACAGCAGCCGGCGCGCCTTGTCGAGATTGGCATTGTCCGGCCAGCTGTTGAGCGGAGCAAAACGCTGCTGGCCGGCCCCGGCGCCGCCACGGCCATCGCCGATGCGGTAGGTGCCGGCACTGTGCCAGGCCATGCGGATGAACAGCGGCCCATAGTGGCC
Organism: Mesorhizobium sp. M7A.F.Ca.MR.176.00.0.0; assembly: GCF_004023165.1. NCBI lineage: Bacteria > Pseudomonadati > Pseudomonadota > Alphaproteobacteria > Hyphomicrobiales > Phyllobacteriaceae > Mesorhizobium > Mesorhizobium sp. M7A.F.Ca.MR.176.00.0.0. The sequence goes on from NZ_RZTC01000049.1 coordinate 24,042, forward strand.
GAAGTCGGCCGGCCACCACTCCTGCGAATCCGTCATCACCTGGTGCAGGTCCTTGATCACCGCATCGAGATCGAGCGACTTGAATTCCTCGGCATAGTCGAACTCTTCGCCCATCGGATCCGAAAGGTTCGATTGCTGATGGAGAACGCCGAGATCGAGTTGGTTGGGCCACCAGTCACGGTTGCTCCTGCTGGAGGATCCGTGCGCAACGGGGCATTTGCCGGCGCTGGGATCATCGGTCTGTGCGTCCATGTTCTTCTCCGATCGTGGCTGTGTTGAACTGTTCAACTGCTGCGTGAACAGGGACGTTGGATGTCCCTGGAGGTGGTCCGTTTCATGGCTGGCGCGATGACCATATGCCCGATACGCGACCGAATATGTTGGATGTCCTGTTGCCGCGGGCATGCGCCTCACCAGGCGGTCCCGGCTGCTCCTCATCTTCGTTGCGACTCCTATAGCAAAGCCGCTTCATTAATTTAAGTTGGATTTCCTGATTACAGCGATAAGATGACATTATGACAAACCTGACGCTGAAGCAGTTGCGTTATTTCGAGGCGCTGGCGCGGCACAATCATTTCGGCCGTGCCGCCGATGCCTGCGCGATCTCGCAGCCCGCGATCTCGGTGCAGATCCGGGAGTTGGAGGAAACGCTTGGCACGGAGCTTTTCCAAAGAGGGCCACGCCAGGTCCGGCTGACCAATTTCGGCGAGGAATTCGCCTTGCGCGTTCGCGACATCCTGCGCTCGGTGGATGAGCTGACAGATCTGGCCCGCGCCTCGCGCGACCGGCTGGTGGGACGGTTGCGCATCGGGGTGATCCCGACGATCGCACCCTACCTTTTGCCTGCCATCATCGGCAACCTCGCCCGCATGCATGACGGGCTCGATATCCATGTGCGCGAAACGCAGACGCAGAAGCTGATCCAGGAACTGGCCGACGGGCGGCTCGATGCCGCCATCGTCGCCTTGCCGGTATCGGAAGCGTCGCTGACGGAAATCGTGCTGTTTGCCGAGAACTTCGTGCTGGTCCGACCCGGCGAGGATGAGGGAAAGCCGGTGCCCAACCGCGAAATGTTGCGCGAGATGCGGCTGCTCCTGCTCGAGGAAGGCCATTGTTTTCGCGACCAGGCGCTGTCGTTCTGCAACATGCATTCGGCACGGCCGCGCGAGTTGCTGGACGGCAGCTCGCTGTCGACCCTGGTGCAGATGGTCGGCGCCGGCGTCGGCGTCACCTTGATCCCCGAAATGGCCGTGCCGGTGGAGACGCGCTCGGCGGCGGTCTCTATCGCCCACTTCGCCAACCCCCAACCGTCGCGGACGATCGGCATGATCTGGCGCAAGACAAGCCCGATCGCCAAACAGCTGCTGCTTATATCCGAAGTGGTTCGCCAGGCAGCCGAAGCATTGCGCGCGCAGCACGGTTCGGCATCGGTTGCGCAGCCTCTGAATCTGCCGGCAGCGGCCCAATGAAGGCAGGCTGACCTGATCGTCAGCCTGCCGCCTGGAACCGGATTTCGCCCTTGTTCAGGAAGCAGGTCTTGTCGAACAGCGACAGGTCCAGAGGGTTCGGTAACCGCACATCGCCGATATCGGGACATGGCTTCTTCGCCGGATCGTATGACCGATCGATCTGCGAGATGAAGACGAGGATCAATCCTTTGTCGCGGGCAAAGGCCTTCAGCGTGCGAACCTGCGCCATCAGGTCCGGGTTTTCCCGCTTCTGATCGAGCAGTTGCAGATAATCGATCACCACCAGCGTGCCGCGCGGCGCCGAACCCAATGCCTTGACGATGTAGGCGGCACTGATGGCGTCGGAATTATCGAATGTGAACTGGTCGTTGAACTGCACCGGGTCCGCCCCGATGGCGTGAAACCGGTCCAGCACATCCCTTTGCGTATATTCGAGCGTAAAGAACACACCGCGATGGCCTGATTTCATGGATTCGACCGCGAGTTCGAGGCTCATCAGCGTCTTGCCGTTTCCGGGTCGCGCACCGACCAGAACCAGGTCGCCGGGCGCAAGTTGCGCAAACAGCATGCCGGCGGGCGCCGCCTCGGCTGCCTTGGCTGCAAGCAGGCTCCAGCTGGTGAACCCTTCCTGTGCTGCAACACGGTCGAGCGCTTGGTGCAGCGCAATCTTGCCCTCGCGAGACAAAAGCCTGGCTTGACGCTTGAGATGGTAGATGGGCGCGGACAACTTCATCGCAAAACCTCCTGGTGCGAGCCGTTTTTGCAACCCCTCCTTATGCCAAGTGCTCGAACAGTCGGTTCGGTGATTGGATAGCGCCCTGCATGAACGATGCTTTCCCGGCGGAGGGAGGTGGCGTGGGCCGCGCCAGAATCAGATGATAGCTCAATCCCTGCGGATCGAAAATCGCGGACCTCCAGGGATCAGGCTCCGGACTCGTGGCTCTTCACGATAGGAATTTTTTCTTGATTTCCTGCCCTCAGCTATGGTACATATTTGTCCATGGTGCTGATTTGCGCCAATGACCCGCCGCACAGGCGGGTTTTCGTTTGATGCTCCGTCAGCCAACGCGCCGAGGGCTCCGAAGGGACCCGCCAACCCGAGTTCGTTGCCCTGCAAGGATGCGAAGACGTCCGCCACAAGCCTGGAGCCAGCATGTCGGCGTAGGCCGTTTGCATGCATCGACCTGCTTTACGGCCCTTCATGCGGGTACGCTAAACAAGATGTGTTTCGCCTGATAATGCGAGGCCATCTATGATCGATTCTCGCGGCAATGCCGCAAGAAATCGCCATTCGCTTCGACAAGGAGAATTGATCCGGTGCGGTTGAGATCTGTTCCTCTGGGTGTCGTCGCCAGCCTTCTCGTCGTCATCGCCGTGGCGGTATCGGCCCGATCCTTTGCCGCACCATCTGCCGTTCCAGCCTGGCTGCAGGCTCATGTCGGCGACAGCGACGGCCAGATCTCGCAAATTGTCCTCGAACGAGCCCGCGCGCTTTACCTGAAGAAGGTCGCGCAAGGCGCTGTCAAGAACCCCTGCTACTTCGCCATGGATGCCACACGCCCCAGCGATCTGGGCAATGGCGTGCTCGGCCGTCGCTATTACGTCATCTGCGAGGCCAGCCAATCATTTCGCGCGATTTCGTCGGGTCATGGCAGCGGCCGGAATTTGAAAGGTGTTGTCGATTTTTCGAACGGCAAGCGGTGCGCTAGAAACTTCGGCAATGCGATGGATTCATCGTTGACGGCCGGCGGGGCCTATATGACCAGAGAGGCGAAAACCTCGTTCAAAGGCTACTACCGCACCGGCGCGAAGCAGGACGCGATTTTCCAGCGCACCTTCATCCAGTTCGACGGCGAAGGCGAAGCCGCGAACGCCAGGCAGCGGGCGATCGGCGGTCACGCTGCCCAGGTGCTGCATGGCCTATGCCTGCGCAAAAACCCGAACAGCTCGCACGCCGACCATGACGGCTTCGTGCCGTTCGGCAAGCTGGTGGACTATGCCGGCGGTCGCAGCAATGGCTGCACCAGCTGGTCGCCGGCGGATGCCAAGCGGATCATCCCGATGGTCAGGGACAATCCGACGACGCTCTACATCTACCCGGAATCGCGCGACATCACCGCGGTCGCAGCCGACCGTTCACAGCCGGGCGCCTACTGGAACGCGTCCTGCCTGAAGGAAATCGGCACACCGAAATTCTGGCCGAGAAAGACCCTTGAGCCGATCATCGCCCAATACAGGAAGGATCATCCGGCACCGCCGCCACAGCCGCTGCCGATCTGCGAAGCGTCTTGAAGTCCGCATAGCGCCGCCGCGTTGATTAAGACCGTGCTGCTTTATGTTCGTCGTGCGAACCGCATTGATCGGCGGCCCTGCGACCCACCAGCAATGATTCAATCCGATCTCCAAGGTCAGCGCGCCAGCAGCTTCGGCCCCCGCCTCTCTCCTCGGCGTCGCTACTCAAAACAGCTGTGTGCATAAGGGCCGGATGGATCAGACTGGTTGAATGCTCTGGCCGAGGAGAGAATTTCCGGCACCACGTTCAGCCGATTGCGGTGGTTGGAACCAACGGCCTGCTACCCAGTTAGAAAGCCAGCAAGTCTGGTTGTAGCCTTGCCGCCATGTGAATCAAAACCCGCCGACGCTGTCTACGGCCTAGCAGGAGTGGCGACCTTGCAGCGGCGGTGGCCGGCTGGGAAACCGGTGTGCCTGCCTTCGCAATCTGGGCTGCACAGCCGCTGACGACAGCCCAGCAGACACCGTCGCCGACAGCCAAACAACAGGAGATATGCCGACATGAAAGCAGCCCGCATCCATGCTTTTGGCGGACCTGAGGTTGTTTCGATCGATCAAGTCCCCTTGCCTCAACCGCTTGACGACGAGGTTGTGCTCAGGGTTCGCGCCGCGAGCGTCAATCCGATCGACTACAAGATCCGCGAAGGTTCGACGAGCGAAACCCTGCCGGTCACGCTCGGGCGCGACGTGTCCGGCACGGTGGAAATATGCGGCACGCGGGCGCATACGTTGAAGAAGGGCGACTCGTTATTTGCGATGCTTGGTCATGACCGCGGCGGCAATGCCGAATATGTCGTGGTCAAGGCGACGGAGGCGGCTGCGAAACCGGATCGTCTAAGCCATGTCGAAGCCGCGGCGGTGCCGCTTGCCGGCATCACTGCATGGCAGGGCCTGTTCGACCATGGCGGCCTCAAATCCGGGCAACGGGTTCTCATCCATGGCGGCGCCGGCGGCGTCGGTCATCTGGCGATCCAGTTCGCCAAGGCCGCGGGCGCGTTCGTCGCGACAACCGTTTCCGCCGAGGACGTGGTTTTCGTGCGTGAGCTCGGCGCCGATCAGACGGTCGACTACAAGAACCAGCGTTTCGAAGAGGTCGTCGATGCGGTCGACCTGGTGTTCGACCTTGTCGCGGGCGACACGCAGGACCGCTCCTGGGAGGTGCTCAAACCTGGCGGGACGCTCGTTTCCACTCTTTCCGAACCGTCGCAGGAAAAGGCAAACTTGCGCCGGGCGCGTGGCGTCTCCTATCTGGCCGAACCGAATGCGGCGCATCTTGCCGAGATCGGCCGCCTCATCGAGGCCGGCAAGGTCACCCCCTTCGTGCAAGCCACCTACCCTCTTGGAGAGGTCGCCAAAGCGGAAGAACGGCTGGAAAATGAGCATGTGCGTGGCAAGATCGTGCTTGAGGTTTCCGCCTAGCGAGTTGGTGCTTCTGCCGTCCCTCTGGAACGGGTTATCCGATCCGCGCGTCGCCGTCGCTGTCCGGCACGTTCGGAAACAACACCTTCAGCTTGTGTTCCGCGCTTGCCCAACTGCGCGTGTGATGTTGCCAGAGGCACCAATTGCTCACCGCAAAGGCTAGAATGCCGACAGTCACGGCGAGACTGACTGTCGAGCCAATGACAACCTTGAGCATCACCCCGGCAAAGACACCGGCGATGGCACCGTTGACGACATTCACCATCCCTGCGGTTCCGGCGAACGCTTGCCAGGGCCTTGGCTTGAGGCCGACATCGGCCAGCAGAGCCGTTTGGTTGTCATGAGTGGAGTGAACCAGGTAGCGCGCCATCGAGGGAGTAAGCTCGGTGTAGTAGTGCCTGATGCGCGCCATGCCACGGGCGTGGACCATGTCTTCGATGGCCACCTGCACAGCCCTGACGAATGTCACCAGCCCGATGAAGTAGAGGCATGGCAACAGGATCAGGCTGAACAGCATGAAAGGAAGCCCCATCCTTGTCACCTGGGCGACGAAGGCAAGGGCGATCGTGGCGCTGGATACCGAAGTCAGGAACAAATTTGCGCGCTGATTCGCCTCCTGAATCGTCGCCGCCCTGGCGGTCCCCAGCACCAAATGCTCCGTGGTCATCATCTGCAGGAGTTGCTGCCGGTTCTCGCCTTCATCGGTTTTTGTCTTCCTTGCAGGCATCGCAAAAAACCTGTTGCGGGACGCGCTCCCCCACCCAACCAACTCCTCAAAGCCGCCCACCCAAGGAACGAACTGCTTCGGAAGGGGTTCCAGCGCAACCAAGAGCCGTTCCGTGATCCCGGAGAAGAGCCGGATCACAGACCGAGCCAATTTTGTCGACAGATAGCGAAACGATTGTCCCCGAGCATCGTTTCGAAACCAGACATGAATTTGATGAGGAGGCGATGATGAGCGCTACCGGTTTGGATGTTTTTGACAGGACGCTGCAGACAACCAACATCTGGCTCGACGAGATCATGGACGATCATGGTCCGGATCGGCGGATTGCATGGCACATATTGGGCGCGGTCTTGCGGACCGTAAGGGACAGGCTGCAGATCGGGCTTGCGGCCAAACTTGGGGCGGAACTGCCGCTCCTGGTGCGCGGCGCTTATTACGAGCACTACCGGCCCGCAGCCGAGTCGGACAAAACGCGCTCTCTTGAAAACTTCTCGCAGCACATCGGCGAGGAATTGAAATCTCCGCCCCGTCGATCCCGAGGAGGCGGCACGCTCGGTGTTCCGAGTTCTTGCACGGCATATTGATCTGGGCCAGTCGGCCAAGGTGCGCGATGCCCTGCCGAACGAAATCCAGGCGCTCTGGCCCGAAAGCCTCGGAGTCAAATAGCGTCGGCATCGAATCTGACGGGTTTCTAGGCAGCCGTGCCGAGGCTGACGCCCTGTCAAGTGTCAGTCCCGCAAGCGGTTGGCGGCATGATCCTGATGCTGCTCGGTCGCGACCTGCCTGGAGTCCAAACCGCGTTCTTTGGAATGCTGCGCCTTGTCGCGATTGGACAGAACCTTGTTTTCTTCAAGCTTGTCCTTTGGCGTTACGGTCATGGCGCCTGTGCCAGAACCCTTTCCCTGCGAACCTGCTCCGATGTGTTTCTTGCTCCCGCGTGCCATGGGCTGCCTCCAATCTATGACAAATGTTCCAGGATCGGTGCTCATCTAGTCGTCAGGACGATTTTTGTGATGGACGCTTTCCTGATTTTTGCCGCGAAGGATGTTGCGGTCGTCCGGATCGACGAGGTCCGGTGTGTCGGTTCTCATGTCCGACCCTTTGCGCAGCGCTTCGCGTTCCGCCGCTGATCGTTTCAGATCCGCCTCTGAATCGAAATCCTTGCCGGCATTCTTTGTGTTTTCCCGCTCTTCAATGATGCGAATTTGTTGATCATGGGTTTTGCGTCCAGTCATCGCTTCCTCCGGCGTGTTCGTGTTGGCGCTCGAAAGTCATTGGCCGCCTCTAAGGTCGGGTCACGGCGCTTGCCTGTCCGAGCCGGCTCTCGTGCTGATAATGGCAAGGTGACGGGATCGTTCCGAAGGCGTTGAATAAGCTTTTCGCCAGATGGCTCGGTTCACCCACGCGCTCACGTTGACCGAGGCCGCCGCCCCGCCTTCTGAACCAATACGTCCTTTGAACGTTTCGGCGACCGCCGGACTGGTGCCGGACGCCTTTCCGTCGCGCTCCAGTTCAGCGCAGGAAATCGACCACAGCCTGGATGAACTCTGCCGGATATTCGATGTTCGACAGATGGACCGCGGGCAGCACTATGAGCTTCGCGCCGGGCACCGTCGCGGCAATCATCTCACCGTGGCTGGCTGCTGTCACCGTGTCGTGCCGACCGGCGATCACCAGCGTCGGCCGCGGTATCAGTGCTACGGTGCGGCGAAGATCGGCGTCGCGAACCGCTGCGAACAGACCCGCCAGACCTTGCCGGTCGATAGCCAGCAGCATGGTGCGAAACTCTTCGACCACCGGCTCGTTGGCGGCAACCATCGACGTGGGGAACCAGTTGCTCAGGAACGTCTCGGCGGTTTCCGACATGTCCGGTGCCTGCCGCACCGCGGCAATCCGCTCGTCGAAATAGCTTGCCGGCGAGAGATGGGACGAGGTGTTGCTCAGGATCAGCCGGTCGATCCGCTCGGGCGCGTGGATGCCGAGCCACTGCGCGACGAACCCGCCGAGCGACAGGCCAAGGAAATGTACGCGTTGCAGGTCGAGCGCGTCGAGCAGCTCGATGACGTCGCGGCCAAGCCGGTCGAGCGAGTAGGCGCCGACGGGAACGCTCGATCCGCCATGGCCGCGAAAATCGTAGCGCAGGACACGGAAATGCTTCGACAATTCGCCGATCTGCCTGTCCCACATGTGCAGCGTGGTGCCGATGGAATTCGACAGCACCAGCACCGGCTTGCTTGCCTCGCCATCGAAGCGGTAGGCGATGCGCGTGCCGTCGCCCGTCGTGGCGAAATTCAGCTCATTCATGATGAAGATTCCTTCTGGAACGTTGAACGAGACAGACCCTAGCCGTGGAGCAATTTTGTTGATATTACAAAGATAGAACAATCTCTGTAATAAAAACTGACATGGCCGAATTCACCCTGCACGACCTGCAATGCTTCGATGCAGTGGTCCGCACCGGCGGTTTTCAACCTGCGGCGGCCATGCTGTATCGCTCGCACCCGGCGGTGTTCGCCGCCGTCGCCAAGCTGGAACGACAGCTCGGCCTCATCCTTTTGGACCGCAGCGGCTATCGCGTGCGTCCGACCGAGGCCGGGCTTTCGTTCCACCGCCGAGCGCTATCGCTGCTGCGCGAGTTGGACGGTTTGCGCGTCCATGCCGCCCAGTTGGCGATGGGTGAGGAAAGCGAGATCCACGTGGTGATAGGCGACCTGTGCCCGCGCCCGCATGTGCTGGGCATGCTCGGGCGGTTCTTCGCACAGTGCCCCGGCACGCGCCTGCATCTGCATTTTGAAGCGGTGGGCGGCCCATGGGAGCGTCTATTCGATGACGAAGCCGATCTGATCCTGCACTGGGTCGACAAGGGCGATGCGCGGGTGGAATGGGTCGATCTGTGCAAGGTGTCCTTCATTCCCGTGGTGGCGCCGGGCTTTCTGCCCGGGCGTATCGAGCAGCCGATCACTCTGGACCAGATGCAGGCACTCACCCAATGCGTCATGCGCGACAGCGCCCGCCATTCGCCACAACAAAACTATTCGCTGATCGAAGGCGCGCCGCAATGCCTCGTCGCCGACCAGGGCATGAAGAAGGAGATCATCCTGCAGGGCCTTGGCTGGGGCCACCTGCCCCGCTTCCTGATCGAGGAAGAGCTGCATGACGGGCGCCTGCAATCCATTGCCGGCCGCCATCTGCCGGGCCGCACCGACGAACTGGTGGTGGCGCGGCGCCGCGACCGGCCGCATGGGCCGATCGCCAACCGGCTGTGGGATCATATCCAGCAGGAAGCGCCGACATTGCGCCGTGCATTGGAGCCGAGGAGGCCCGCCGGACAGACACCCACCAACCAGTCGCGAAAGGCGCAAGTGGCAACGCCAGGACCTCTCGGGTCCCGTCCAGCGATCACTTCTTGACATACGCTCCAGGCTGGCGGCCGCTCTTCGGAGCCTTGGCGTCCTTTGAACGCTCCGCGATAGCGGGGCCGGCCCCGGACGTCTTTTCGGTTGCGGCGCTCGGCGTGACTTGCCTTGGCGGGTTTTGTCCCTCCGACTGGCGGGTTCGGTCTTCCACTTCGCCCATCCGGCGGGTGAGCCCGATGCCGCCGACGGGCTTCTTGTTGGCGGCCGCATCCTGGGAGAATTCATCGGAAGCGTCGGCATCGGTCTTTGCCGGATATTTCGTCGCACCGGTTTCATAGCGGGTTTCGTTCTCAGTCATGACATCTCTCCAGTTGCATGACGGATAAACATCTCAGCGGTATCCGAGTTCCAACTCCTGGACTTCGATTCCGGACGGATCTGGGTTCCGGGAGCGCCCGGTCGGCCACCCAAGCGACGAGATGAGCAGCATCCTACTGCAGCAGGCCCTTGACGATGCCGCTCGCCTTGCCGAAATCCATCTGGCCGGCATAGCTCTGCTTCAGCGCGGCAATCACCTTGCCCATGTCCTTCTGGCTGGCCGCACCGGTCGCGGCGATCGCCTCGCGCGCCGCAGCCGTCACCGCCGCATCGTCCAACTGCGTCGGCAGAAAGGTGCGGATGATCTCCATCTCGCCGCGCTCCTGCGCGGCGAGTTCCGGCCGCTTGCCGTCGTCGAAGGCTTTGGCCGATTCCTCGCGCTGCTTCACCATCTTGGCCAGGATCTGCAGGATCTCCTCGTCGCTGGCCGGCTCCTTGCCCGAACCGCGATTGGCGATGTCGCGGTCGTGAATAGCCGCCTGGATCAGCCGCAATGTCGGCAGCCGGTGCTTGTCCTGCGCCTTCATCGCGCTCTTCAGGGATTCGGCGATTTTGCCGCGCATGGTGCATTCTCCTTCGATCGGCGCGGACAATAGCGCCGGGGGCGAGCCAAGGCAAATCCTGATGTGCCGGGGCAAGCCACTGATTTTGCTAGGTGAAATAAAACGTTCCGGCATTTCGCATGATCATTGACCGCCCTGCCCCCTTCCCCTATGTACTGGGCCTTGCATGAACGGAAATTTGACTGCGTGGAGGCCGCGAAATCGCCGCTTCGCGCCGTTTGCCGCGCAGATGGCCCGCCGGGCCGGTTGCAGCGCGCGGCCTGATAGGAGTGCCGCATGGCCGAGATGACGCCCGCCTTGACCCCCGCATGGGCCACTGAAAAGCCGACCGCCCTTCTGGTGCTGGCCGACGGCACTGTCATCGAAGGTCGCGGTCTCGGCGCCACCGGCTCCGCCGTCGCCGAAGTTTGCTTCAACACGGCGCTGACCGGCTACCAGGAAATCCTCACAGACCCTTCCTATGCCGGCCAGATCGTCACCTTCACCTTTCCGCATGTCGGCAACATCGGCACAAATGACGAGGACATCGAGGACCTCAATCCCGCCGCCCGCGCCGGCGCCGTCGGCGCCGTGTTCAAGGCCGATGTCACCAACCCGTCCAACTATCGCGCCGGCACCGGTCTCGACCAATGGCTGAAGAAGCGCGGCATCGTCGCCCTGTCGGGCATCGACACGCGCGCGCTGACAGCACTGATCCGCGAAAAGGGCATGCCCAACGCCGTCATCGCGCACGCGCCCGACGGCGTGTTCGATCTCGACGATCTGAAGCGGCGCGCCGCCGCATGGTCGGGCCTGATCGGGCTCGACCTCGCCAAGGATGTCACCTCGGGCCAGTCCTCGGTCTGGCGCGAGACGCCCTGGGTGTGGAACGAAGGCTTTGGCGAACAGACCGAACCGACAATGCATGTCGTCGCCATCGATTATGGCGTCAAACGTAACATATTGCGCCTGCTCGCCGGCCTCGGCGCCAAGGTCACGGTGGTGCCGGCCAAGACCGGCGCCGAAGAAATCCTTGCCATGCAGCCGGACGGCATTTTTCTCTCCAATGGCCCCGGCGACCCGGAAGCCACCGGTGATTATGCCGTGCCGGTCATCCGGGATCTGTTGAAGACCGACATCCCCGTGTTCGGCATCTGCCTCGGCCACCAGATGCTGGCACTGGCGCTGGGCGGCAAGACCGCCAAGATGCACCAGGGCCATCACGGCGCCAACCATCCGGTCAAGGATCACACCACCGGCAAGGTCGAGATCGTCTCGATGAACCACGGCTTTGCCGTCGATGCCGACTCGCTGCCATCGGGCGTCGAGGAAACCCACGTCTCGCTGTTCGACGGTTCGAACTGCGGCATCACGCTGACCGGCCGGCCGGTGTTCTCGGTCCAGCATCACCCGGAGGCTTCGCCCGGCCCGCAGGACTCGCATTATCTGTTCCGTCGCTTCGTCAATCTAATCCGCGAGAAGCGCGGCGAGGAATTGCTGGCCGAACGGGCTTGATCCTTCAGAATGCTGTTAGCGATATCGCTTAACACAAAGCGATAAATGTGCGATATTGCTTGTTGTGAAGACGATCATCCTTTCGGTATCGGCGGCTCGCGATCTCGATAACCTGCCGGCGGATGTCCGCGAGCAGGTTTCCGAGGGTTTGATCACTTACGCCGTCAGCGGTCGTGGAGATGTAAAGCGTCTTGCCGGCCGGAACGGTTATAGACTGCGTATCGGCCGCTATCGCGTCATATTCGACGAAGACCGCACCACGATTCTCGCGATCTACATCGGCAAGCGTGAAACGACGACCTATAGCAGGCCATAGGACAGGACATCATGAACGCCCCGCAAATCATCAAGACCTCAACCGGCGAAGAACTGGTCGTCATCCCGAAGGCCGACTACGAGGCATTGCTGCATGCCGCTGAAGAAGCCGTGGAAGATGCTGCGGATGTGGCGATCTACGATGAACGGAAGGCCGAGCTCAAAACGGAAAAGCCCCTGCCCGCTGCCGTGACGATGGATATCCTGCGGGGCTCGAGCCGGCTCAAAGCGCTGCGCAATTGGCGCAACCTGACCCAAGCCGATTTGGCGACTGCCATTGGTGTCAGCCAGGGTTTCCTGTCGGACCTCGAATCCAATCGTCGCAAACCATCGCCGCAGACCAGTGCCATGCTGGCAAAGACGCTGGATATCCCCGGCGAATGGATCGAACCCTAGAGCAATCCCAGGAAAAGTGTGAAACGGTTTCCCGTCCGGGAATTGCGACAAACAAAGAATCTAGTTCTCATCCTACGCCACCGGCCGGCCTTCACTGGCTTCCAGGACGGCGAACCATTGCTGGCGGTCGAGCCCGATATCAAGCGCCTTGACCATGGCGGCCAGCCGTTCCGGCTTCATCGAACCCAGCACCGGCACCAATCGGGCCGGGTGGCGCAGCAGCCAGGCGATGGCGACTGCGGCAAGATCGCCGGCACCGATTTCCGCTGCCACCTCGGCTAGCGCTGCCCGCACCCGCGCCTCGCGCCCCTCCTTGCCGGTGAACAGCGAGCCGCCCCCGAGCGGCGACCAGATCATCGGCGCATAGGCAAGGCGCTGCGCGTGGTCGAGGCTGCCGTCGGTCAGCGCTGATGTCTTCAGCACCGACATCTCGATCTGGTTGGTGGCGAGCGCGAACGGCATTCGCGAGGCCAGCAGATCGAACTGCGACGGCGTGAAATTGGAGACGCCGACCGCCCTCACCTTACCGGCTTTGACCAGGCCGGCCAGTGCCGGCGCCGTCTCATCGGCATCCATCAACGGGTCCGGCCGATGCAGCAGCAACAGGTCGAGATAGTCGGTGCCGAGATTGGCGAGCGAGCGGTCGACCGAGGCCGCGATATGAGTGGCGCTGGTATCGTAGTGCTTCAGCCGGTTGTCCGGCCGGTTTGGCGATTTCTTCATGATGTCGCATTTCGAGATCAGTTCGATGCTGTCGCGCTTGCCTTTCCAGCGCGCCAGCCCGGCGCCGAAGGCCGCTTCAACCTCATAGTGCCCATAGATGTCGGCATGATCAAAGCTGGTCAGTCCGAGATCGACGGCGGTGCCGATCAGCCGTGCGACCTGATCGGCATCCGGGCGGGCGGCGCTGTCGAGCAGACGCGAGGCGCCGAAGACCAACCGCGACAGCGACAGTCCGTCCCGAGTCAGCGCAATGCGGCTGTGACTCACACCTGCGCTCCATCTTCGGCGGCGCCGGCGGTGACATTTGCGCGCGCCGCGGGCCTCGCCACCTTGGTGACGAAGACGATGACCGCCAGCGTCAGAAAACATGCGCCGACCAGATAGGGCGCACCGCCGAAGGTCACCGGCGCGCTTGGCCCGGTGAACCAGGAAAAGATCGCCGTATAGAGCAGCGGCGTGATGATCGAGGTGATCGAGAAGATCGAGGTCATCGCGCCCTGCAACTCGCCCTGCGCCGAAGGCGGCACCTTGGCGGCGGCGAGGCTCCTCAGCGGCGGATCGGCCAGTGCTTCCAGACAGCCGACGACGATCACCGCATAGATCATCCAGCCTTGCGACGCGAAGGCATAGCCGAAAGCGCTGGCTGCCGTGAATGTCAGGCCGATGACCGCCGTCTTCCACTCGCCAAGCCTCGGGATCACGCGCGGCAGCACCGTCGCCATGACGGTCGCACCGCACAGGCCGAAGGCGCCGAGCGAGAAGCCGATCTGCTGCTCGCTCCAGCCATAGCGGTAGCTGGAGACGAACGACCAGACCGCCGGATACATCATGTGTCCGAGCGTCATCAGGAAGAAGACAAGCCCGATCCAGCCGATGCCTTGATATTGGCGCATCTGCAGCAGCGTGCCGACCGGGTTGGCGCGTTTCCACTCGAAGCGGCGGCGATGCTTGTCATCGAGCGTTTCCGGGAGGAAAAACAACGCAATGAGGAAATTCACGAAGGCGAGCCCGGCGGCGAAATAGAATGGCACGCGCGGCCCGAACGTGCCGAGCAGCCCGCCCAGAACCGGCCCGATGACGAAGCCGACGCCAAACGCGATACCGAGCAGGCCGAAATTCTTTGCCCGGTTCTCATCGTTCGAGATATCCGCGATGAAGGCTGAAGTCGTCGAATAGCTGGCGCCTGAAATGCCGGCCAGCACACGCCCGATGAACAGCATCGGGTAGGACCAGGCGACCGCGCAGATCAGATTGTCGATGGAGAAGGTCAGCACCGAGGCGAGCAGGATCGGGCGGCGTCCGAACCGGTCGCTCAAGCCGCCCATGATCGGCGCGAAGACGAACTGCATCGCCGCATAGACGAAGAACAGCCAGCCGCCTTCGATCGCCGCGCCGCTGATGCTGACCCCGGTCAATTCCCGGAGATAGGCCGGCAGCACCGGCATGATCATGCCGAAGCCGATAATGTCGAGCAGCAGCGTTGTGAAGACGAGCGCAAGGCCCCGTCTGGCGGTTTTGGGGTCGATCATGCAGGATCAAGCTCCTCTGCTCGCCCTCAGGCGCAGGCGGACGCACTTATAGGCGAGCCCGCGGCAAGGAACAATAAGGGAACAATCCGGATGCGTTCATCCTGACAGCCCCTGACGGCAACATCGCCGGCAGGTGAAGCTCGAAAACGGCCTGGTCAGATCGGCCCACTCAGCGTGTTGCACTCCGACAGCTTGCCGCTCTTGTAACCACGCGCCAGCCAGGTCTGCCGCTGCTGCGAGGTGCCGTGGTTGAAGCTTTCCGGCACGACATAGCCTTGCGTCTTCTTCTGCAGCGTGTCGTCGCCGATCTGCTTGGCGGCGTTCAGCGCGCTCTCCATGTCGCCCTGCTCCAATATGCCTTTCTGCCCGGTGTAATGCGCCCACACGCCGGCAAAGCAGTCGGCCTGAAGCTCGATTCGCACCGACATCTGGTTGGCTTCGACCTCACCCATGCTTTGCCGCATCTGGTTGAACTTGGACATGATGCCGGTCAGGTTCTGCACGTGGTGGCCGACCTCATGCGCAATCACATAGGCGCGGGCGAATTCGCCCGAGGCGCCGAACTGCTGGTCGAGCTGCTGGAAGAAGGTCATGTCGAGATAGACCTTGTGGTCGCCGGGACAATAGAACGGTCCGGCCGCCGCTGAAGCGAAGCCGCAGGCCGAGCGGACCTGGCCGGAAAACAGCACCAGCTTCGGATCCTCGTAGGTCAGGCCTTGAGATTTGAAGATGCCGGACCAGGTGTCCTCGGTCTCGGCCAGCACGGTCGCCACGAACTGCTTCATCTCGTCATTGGCAGGTGTGGCACCGCTGTCCTGGCCGCTGTTGTCGGTGATCTGACCGCCGCCGCCCGGCGCCAGTCCGCCGCCGCCGCCACCCAGGATCGTCGACGGATCGAAGCCGAAATACCATCCGGCCAGCACCACCAGGATGACGAGGAAGATGCTGCCGCCGCCACCGGTGCGACCGCCGATCGGAATGCGGAACTGGCCACCGCCGCCGCCGAGCCCGCCACCGCCGCTGCGGTCGTCCTCGATATTGTCACTCTGACGACGGCCTCTCCAGAGCATGGCAACTCCTCGCGCTGCAAACTTCCCCGTTGTTGCGGGGCTCGACCCAACAAACAACTATCTCAATGGTTGCTCCAAGTCACAGCATTTTTCCAGACCGCGGCGGTTCTGGCATGACGGCCTCACCGCTCTGGCCGAGAGTGCGCAAGGCCTGTAGCATTGCTCGTGGATGGGGGATGTATTGGGCTTGAAGACGATCGGTTCGTTCCTGTCGCTGATTGCGGCGTTGTTTTGCCTCGGCACGCCGGTAGCCGGCGCGGTGACGCTCGATTCCAGCGTTGCCGTCACCGACCCCGCCACCTTGCAGGCATTGGAGCGTGGCGGACTGTCGATCAGCCGCCTGCTGGGGCCAGCGCTCGGCCTGACCCGCGAGGTCGACAATCGCGGTCTGTTCTCGGTACCGGCTTTGGCGACGGTGCGCGACACAGTCAAGCAGCAGATCGCCGACGAGCCGAAGACCAGTCCGGACCCCTATGTCGCCGACATGGCCAGATCGAAGGACACCAGCCAGAAATTCAATCCAAAATACATCGACGACGACGGCTCGACGCTGGACCTCACCGGCGTCGTCAACCGCATGGACCGCGGCTATCTCGGCCACACTGAATGCGGCGAGATCCGGCTGATCTATCGCTTCCACTATTCGATTGCTGAAAAGCCGGTGAAGGGAAAGGGAGGCCAGCGCATTTCCTCGCGGCTGCCGCTGACCATGAGCCTGGTGTTCAACGCCAAACCCAGGCAGGCACAAGCGCGCGCCTCCAAGGACCTGCCAAGCGCCACCGACGGGTCCTGCGCCGATGTTGCCCAGCGCTGGCTGGCAGCCGGAAAGAAAGACCTGCCACCCGACCAGCTTGCCGCCTGGCTGCGCTCCGACGAGGGGCCGCTGTCGGGCGCCATGCTCAAGTCGTCGCAGATCATGCGACTCGAACTCAACATGCAGGTGCTGCGCCTGTCTGCCTCGACGCGGCGCGATTTCGGCGGTCATGCCGAATACCTCCTGAAGATCTTCAAATGGGATCCGGCGACGTCCAGCTTCTATGAAGCGAAGATGGAAAACCAGATCGACCGCGCCACCGTGCTGGCCGACAAGCCGTCTTTCGCCAAATGGCTGCTCACCGACCGCAACATCTACGACCTCGACCATGGCCGGCTGGTCATCGATGAAAAATTCCTGGCCAGGAGCGCCGTCTCCGTCGCACCCGGCGGCCTCAGCCGGTCGCAGAACAACATCGTCTACGGGCTGGTCGACGACGCCGACATCGACAAGGCGCTGAAGGACTACGTCGCCAGGGGCAATACGCTCGCCACCATCAAGTCGGCGGCCGGCTTCAAATTGCGGCTCAACGAGATGAGCTGCACCGGTTGCCATCAGACGCATGGCATTGCCGGCTTTCATTACACCGGCGCCGATCCGGCCAGCGAGCCGCGCCGCAACGCCGTCTTCGTGCCGGGCTCGGCTGTGTTCTTCGCCGACCTGCCGCGCCGCCGCGCCATCGTCGAGCAGTTCGCCGCCGGCAGTCACCCGGACTTTACGCGCGGCTTCGCCGCCCGTCCGGACGCCAGATATGCCGAGGCGCTGAAAGGCACCGACCTCTACAATGGCTGGGGCTCGATCTGCTATCGCGGCGAGGACCCAAGTTTCAAGGACTGGACCTGCGGCACCGGCCTGCGCTGCGCTGGCGTCCATGAAAGCGCCATCCATCCGGGCTTCGGCACCTGCGTCAGCGAGGCCGGCACGGCCGTCGGCGACCCGGTCGAGTTCGGCGAGATCAAGATGTCGACCTGGGGCAACGACCAGTATTGCCGCCTCTCCCCGGCCACCGCCAAGGCCTGCGCCATCGACCCGGCGCGGGACAAGAAGCCGCCGGTCAAGCTCGCCGGCTATGGCGCGGCGCGCCAGCGCTACGACAATCCGCAGCAGAAGACCGGCGGCTTTCCCGGTGGCATGCTGCGCAAGGCGAGCTGCGACAAGCTTCCCGGCGAGGCGACGTGCGGACGTCTGGCCAAGACCGGCTTCAACGACTGCATCGCGTCGGGCAAGGACCACAAATTCTGCACGAAGGAATTCACCAAGACCGCCGGCCTGCGCGCCTGCGACAAGGCGCATCCCTGCCGCGAGGACTATATCTGCACCGCAGGCTATGACGATCTGGTGCAGGCAAAAGCCGGCAAAGGCACCTGCATCCCGCCCTATTTCATCTTCCAGTTCCGCGTCGACGGCCACCCGCGCAGCTGGGTGCAGGATGTCAGGGAGTGAGGGAACGGTTTGCCGCAGGCAAATTGAAAGGTCCACTGGACCTTTCAAAAGGCTCGAACGCCCGCAGCCATAGCGGAGGGCGATAGACACTGCCGCAAGAAAGGACGTAAACCACGTCCAACAGCGGCCTTGGCCTGCAGCCAATCACGTCAGACGCCTAATCTTCCTGTTTGGCGCCGGCGCTCTTGCCGTCAGAGCTCTTCGACCGTTCCTCGAAACGCGCCGCGCCCTTTTTAAGCGGACGGCCGGTTTCCGCCTCGGTCTTGCGCTCGTCCCTCGCCGCCGCCTGTTTCAGTCCCGCGGCCGCCTGCTTGCCCTTTGCGGTCGGTGCTTGTTCGATGCCCATCGCTTCCTCCGTTCGCGCGACAAAACGCGCGCTGTCGGGAGCAACGTGCCCGGCGTGCGACGGTTCCGGCAGCGCCGGAAATCTGGCGGCTCAGCGCGCCGTCATCGCCTTGCGGAAAGCTTCCAGCGTCTCGGCGCTGACATGGTGCTCGATGCCTTCGGCGTCGATGCGCGCCGTCTCGGCGCTGACACCAAGCGAGCGCAAAAAGGCTTCCACCGTCTGATGGCGGATGCGGCTTTGCTCCGCGACCTTGCGGCCGGCATCGGTCAGGAACACGCCGCGATAGGGCTTTCTCGACACCAGGCCGTCGGCGCACAGCCTGGTCAGCATCTTGGCCACTGTCGGCTGGGCGACGCCCAGGCGTGCGGCGATGTCCACCTGGCGCGCCTCGTTGCCGTCTTCGATCAGGTCGGCGATCAGCTCGACATAATCCTCGACCAGCGCGCTGCGGCGCGCTTCGCGCTGCTGCCGGAAGCCCTCCGAATGAATTTCGGCGTCAAGCAGCGGCTCGCGCGGGACCGGTCTGTTCTTCAGCGCCAATACGCGCTCCTCCCAGGACTATTTGCCATCCATGCTTTCATAGCACGGGCTCTGATTCTTCAGGCCGTTTATTTGCATTGCGCCACAGGTGCAACCAGCGCTTCCGATTGCCGTTTCCACCCGATGACCGCCGGCCGGATGAAAAGCAACGACAATGAAATATAGCATATTGCATAATGTTGAGCCATGGCATAGCTTAGGGAACATCGCCCAGTCTCCCGGAAAGCCCTCCCCCATGTCCGAAGCCGAAGCCACAGCCTCCCGTTCCTCATGGCGGTTCGCCAGGCCCGACGAGGACGAGCAGCCCAGCCTGCGTGAAGTCAATTCCTCCATCGCCGTTCCGAGTTCGGGGGTCTGGTTCCGCCGCCTGTTCGCCTTCATGGGTCCCGGTTACATGGTCTCGGTCGGCTATATGGATCCGGGCAACTGGGCGACCGATCTCGCCGGCGGCGCGCAGTTCGGCTACACGCTGCTGTTCATCATCATGCTGTCCAACCTGATGGCGATCCTGCTGCAGGCGTTGGCGGCACGGCTCGGCATCGCCACCGGCCGCGACCTCGCCCAGGCCTGCCGCGCCTACTATCCCCGTCCGGTCAATTTCGTGCTGTGGATCGCCTGCGAACTGGCCATCATCGCCTGCGACCTGGCCGAAGTCATCGGCACCGCGATCGCGCTGCAACTCCTGTTCGGCATTCCGCTTATCAGCGGCGCCATGCTGACGGCGCTCGACGCCTTCCTCGTGCTGCTGCTGATGAACAAGGGCTTCCGCTATCTCGAAGCTTTCGTCATCGCGCTGCTGATCATCATCTTCAGCTGCTTCGCCATCCAGATCTTTGTCGCCGCCCCGCCGGCAGGCTCGATCCTGCATGCCATGTTCGTGCCGTCGTCGCAGATCGTCACCAACCCGGAGATGCTCTACATCGCCATCGGCATCATCGGCGCCACCGTCATGCCGCATAATCTCTATCTGCACTCCTCTATCGTGCAGACCCGTGCCTATGAGCGCACCGACAAAGGCAAGCGCGACGCCATCAAATGGGCAACGACGGACTCGACCATCGCCCTGATGCTGGCGCTGTTCGTCAATGCCGCCATCCTGATCGTGTCGGCGGTCGCCTTCCACAACACCGGCCACCAGGATGTCGCCGAGATCGGCCAGGCATTCGAGCTGCTGTCGCCGCTGCTTGGCTTGAGCATCGCCTCGATCCTGTTCGCGGTGGCGCTGCTGGCGTCCGGCCTGAACTCGACGGTGACGGCAACGCTTGCCGGCCAGATCGTCATGGAGGGTTTCCTGCGCCTGCGCATCCCCAACTGGGCACGCCGGCTCTTGACGCGCGGCCTCGCCATCATCCCGGTGGTGGTCGTCACCGCGCTCTATGGCGAAAAGGGCACCGGCCAGTTGCTGGTGTTCAGCCAGGTGATCCTGTCGATGCAGTTGCCTTTCGCGGTCGTCCCGCTGGTGCAGTTCGTCTCCGACAAAAAGAAGATGGGCAATCTCGCCATTCCGCGCGGCGTCGCCGCCCTTGCCTGGGTAGTCGCCGCGGTGATCCTGGGGCTCAACTTCAAGCTGCTCTACGACACCATCTTCGGCATCGGCTAAGCTCCGCTTCGAAAATCAACTACCGTGCGCAAAGGGTAGTCTCGCGACAAATCGACAATCCGCGCTATGTTGTCCCGCAGCATGGCCGGGATCGAAGACATCAGGAAATTCTACGCGCGGCTGCTGGTCGCCCATGCCGGCTCGCCCGATCCACGCCTGGAAGCGGCTTTCGCCGAGGTGCCGCGCGAAGCGTTTCTCGGTCCCGGTCCGTGGACGGTCATCGCCGGCAACGGCAAGGTCACGACGCCGAGCGCCGACCCGGCCCATGTCTACCAGAACGTGCTGGTGACGCTCGACGACGACAAGGGCATCAACAATGGCGAGCCCTTCCTGCATGCCATGTGGATCGGAAAGCTTGCGGCTAAACCTGGCGAGGCCGTCACTCATATCGGCGCCGGCACCGGCTACTACACCGCCGTGCTGGCCAGGCTGGTTTTACCAGGCGGCACCGTCACCGGCTTCGAACTCGACGAAAAGCTGGCCGATCTGGCGCGCAAAAATCTCGAAGCATATGGCAATGCAACGGTCGTCCATGGCGATGCGGTGACGACGCCCCTGCCGCCATCCGACATCATCTACGTCAATGCTGGCGTCGCAGCGCCACCAGCAGGGTGGCTGAAGGCGCTGCGGCCCGGCGGCCGCATGATCTTCCCCTGGCGCCCGGCCGAGCGCGTCCCGCTGGCGGTGATGGTGATCCGCACCGAAAAAGGCTTCGCCTGCGATCCGTTCATGCGATCGTGGTTCATTCCCTGCGTCGGCGCCTCGCTCGCAGACTCAGCGTCGAGGATCCCGACCCGCGAGCAGGCCGCGCGCAGCCGCTCGATCTGGCTGGTGCAGGACAGGGCGCCGGACGACACCGCCACCGCCATATCGGGCGATGTCTGGTTCTCGTCGGAAGATCTCCACCCCGGGCCTCGCAAATGATGGTGGTTCGCCAAAATTTATATGTCGGACTGGTGGCTCGTCGCCCGTCCTTGGGCTGAAGTCCGGCCACGACGGCGTGGACAGAAGAACGGGAGCACTGGAATGAGAAAGATCATCTCGGCGACATTCGTCAGCCTAGACGGCGTCATGCAGGCGCCCGGCGGCCCGCAAGAGGATCCGGTCGGCGGCTTCAAGTTCGGCGGCTGGACCTTCCATTACTTCGACGAGGCGGGGAGCGCAGCCATGGATGAACTGTTCTCCAAGCCTTTCGCCCTGCTGCTCGGCCGCAGAACCTACGACATCTTCGCCGCCTACTGGCCGTATCAGAAAGATTCGATCGCGGATGCCTTCAACCCCGCGACCAAATATGTGGCGACGCATCGGCCTGACACCCTCACCTGGCAGAACACGCAATCGCTCGGGCCTGATATCGTTGCGGAGTTGCGCCGTCTCAAGCAGGAGGATGGCCCTGACCTGCTCATCCAGGGATCCGGCGATCTGATCCAGACCTTGCTCGCCAACGGGCTGATCGACGAAATTCGGCTGATGATCTTCCCGCTGTTGCTGGGCAAGGGCAAGCGGCTGTTCGGCGACAGCGCGATGCCGGCCGCCTTCAAGCTCATCAAGTCGCAGGCAACCAGCACAGGCGTCATCATGGCGACCTACGAACGATCAGGCGAGATCAAGGTCGGCTCGTTTGTCACAGGGGAGCCATCCGAGGCCGAGCTCGAACGGCGCAAGAACTGGAAGTAGCAGGACCTGGGTTCCTCGCCCCACGATGAAAGATCGACCCCCACTCCGTCTCGG